>NZ_CAAJGQ010000007.1 GCF_901000775.1 Candidatus Rhabdochlamydia sp. T3358 | reverse complement strand
CAGGCGACTGACCATTAAAACAAGATCTTGAATTTAGAGTGTGGATGCTAGAAACTGTTCGAGACATATTTTCGAGGAGATTTCTATGAGCCAGCCAAAAGGCAAAATACCAAAGCATATAAAACAAAAGACATTCAATCATCCAGGCCCCGACAGTCAAATAATTTTAAATCTTTGCAAGATAAAAGACCCTCGCCAACCATCCTGTAATTTTCATTACTCACTAGTTACAGTCCTATTTATCTCCTTTTTAGGTGTCTTATGCGGAGCAAAAGATTGGATAAGCAAATACGTAGATGTTTCGTCTGGAGTTCCTTCAAGTAAGACACTAAAACGAGTAATGAGTCTCATTCCTACCGACTCTTTAGAAAGATTACTTAATTGTTTAAGATCAAGCCTTGCGGAAGGGGATATTATCGCCATAGATGAAAAAACTCTTCGTGGCAGTCGCGGTTGGAATGAGAAAGATAAACCACTTCATTTGTTACACGCGTGGAGCACAGACCTTGGAATCTGCTTAGGGCAAGTATCTGTCGATGAGAAATCTAATGAAATTACGGCTTTTCCAAAGTTAATTGAACAGTTAGAGCTTAAAGGAACAACAGTTACTACAGATGCTTTAAATACCCAGAAGAAATCTGCAGCAGCAATTATCAACCAGAAAGCAGATTATGCATTACCGGTGAAAGGGAATCATAAAGGTCTCTATAAAGACATAAAGTTACTATTTGAAGATGCTGATAGAAAAAGCAGCATTGATGTAACGGAAATTCACCATCAAGAAAAATCCGCAGGACGAATGGAAGAACATAGATATCAGCTTTTAGATATTAAAGGCCTTGGATCTGTCAAAGAATGGGCTGGTTGTTTAAGAGCAGGAAGGGTTAGTAGAAAAAGAACGAAAAAAGGCAAAACCTCTCTAGAGATATGTTATTACATAACCAGTCTGCTCGATATAGATAAATTTGCTAAGAGCGTACGGAAACACTGGGGAATAGAAAATGGCCTTCATTTATCTCTAGATGTTATTTTTGAAGAGGATAAACATCGCTATCAAGATAAAATAGGCGCTGCAAATCTGTCTTTGCTAAGGAAAGTCGCACTTGCGGTATTAGCCAAGGACACATCACTTAAGTGTGGAAAACCCGCTAGGCAAATGCGAGCTGCTACCTCTCCTACATACAGAGACCATTTAGTCAAAAATTGCTTTTAATGGTCGGTCACCTGTATCTCGTTCCTGACGATGACGAGCCTTTAGGATGTCTTTTGCATTTTGTGTTAAAAAGCTTGATGTAGGTTGCATATGAGCAGGGATCTTAGCAGAAGATATGAGAAAATTTCAATGAATTGATTATCTGTAATGTCTTTTTTCTAATGCTGTTGAGTTTACCATCCATATTTCAGTTCTTGTTTGGTACTTTAATTCTTTTTTCTGTAAAAATAGCTGAGACTTTATAGGGGGGTTAAATTCAGCCATATAGGTGAATTTTTCTCCATTTTTTACTGTATGCTCATTTTTAATCCGATAAATATATTAATCTGAATGAGAGATAGGGGTAGACATTGCGCATCAATCTTCATTTTCTTCTTGCCATTCAATTAACTTTTCTTTGGCTATTCCCTTAGCTCTTTGTGATTCAGTTTTGTAGGCTTGAGTTCCAATTGTCCCTGCTTCTAGATGACGCCGATTTACTTTCATGTACTCACTATTGCTCAGTATATAAAACTTTGGCTCTCTAGCAATGATAACGGCATTCATTATCGATGCTACTGGAAAAGCAATGACTAGCCCTACCAATCGCAAAGGAATTCGTTTAAAAAGGGCCCGTCCGCGTAGACTCCGTTCTGAAGATGGATAAGAGGTAAGAAGTAGTCCAAGGCCTTGGATTGTTAATTCTGCAACAGAAGCAGTTCCAGTAGTAAGGTGTGCTAGATTAGATGCGCCAAATGCAAGAAATGCTGGGAATTGGAGCTTTTGTGTTTGTTCTGTATTTTTGTCTAAACGACTAAATATTTGATACTGAATTTGATAATTCCATTTTTCAAAATGAGTAAGAGGAGTAGACATTTATAAATACCTTTTTAATTTTAGTAAATTATATTAGCTGTTGAACAGGCAATATTTCATATTCTTCTTTTTCTTTAGTATAGCTTTTTGCTATTGCTGCTACATACTCTACATTGCTTTCCCCAAGATTAATATCCAAGATCCTCAGTTTTCTTCGAGCCCACGTAAAGCAATTGTGTCCGACTTCTCCTGAAAAACTCCAAAAGTTATCAGGATCGAACTTATAAATTTTAGAATGTATTCCCCAGTAATTAAATGTAGGTTGCTGAAGTGATTTTTCTTCTTCAATGGATGCTAGCATTTTTTTCACCTTATTGCTAGTTACCATCCACATTTCAGTTCTTGTGTCATATTTTAACTTTTTAGTGGGCAAAAAAATCTGAGATTTTATAGGGGGATTAAATTCAGCCATATAGGTAAATTTTTCTCCATTTTTTACTGTATGCTCATTTTTAATCCGAGGGTTTTCATTACTATAAAACCCATCATTGAGTCCCTCTACAATGATTTTTGCATGATTTCCTTCAGATCCTTTATGTGTAATCAGTGTTACAGCCCAAGTAAATTTGCTAACACGCACTCTATTATCAATTCGACTAGGAGCGCTGATGGGTTCAATTTCAATCAGTAAAGGTTTTTGTAGCGGTAATAGCTTTATTCTCTTTTTTAGAAAGAGATATTTTTCAGTAAGAAGACCTATACGATCACTTAGGGAATACGCAAGGATGCCAGCAGCCGTGACACTACCCACAAGACAGCCACTAAAAAAGGCAAGAGTCCCTGTGGCAGCTCCTACAGAGCCCGCTGCAAGAGTTCCAAAGACACCGCTACCAAAAAACGCATTTACAGCGCTTGCTCCAGCACCAATTGCACTAGATGATAAATAAACAACCCCAACAGCACTTCCATATACTGATGTCGCCATTGCAAGAAGAACTTTATTCTCCTGCTCGAGTCTAGGGTAGTTATTTTGAGCAGTCTTTAACTTCTTATATTCTTTTTTCAGAATTTCAGAATCAATAACCCGAACAACTTTAAAGTCTTTTCTTAAACAATCTATAGATCGTGGATTATTCAAAGATTCTACTTTTATTTTCTCAATCAGAGCAATTGTTTCCAGATGACATCTTAGAGAAGGAACTGTAGCTTCTACAAAGGGAAAGAAAGAGCTCTGTTTTGTGAATCTGTGGAATATATTCCAGATTGGACCTTCAATCCCCCGAATCAAATTAACCTTTATAGTAGGATCTTTCCAGTTGCAGTAGTTTGAAAAAGAGCTTATAAAATCACTTTCATCCGATGCTTCATCGTACGTTGCAAAAAGAGAAACCATTTCTTTAGATTCTATCTTAGGGTTTTTCCAAGTATGGTAGTTTTGAGAAAAGCTTACAACCCCACTTTCATCTACCATGACTTTGCAAATCTTGAGGCAGGCAACCATCTGATCTAGAGTTCTAGATTCTAGAATTTCAATACGTCCTGTATTATAGACTTCTTTTTTTTCCCTGTCGGTTGTTTTGTATTCTAGCGTATTCTGGCCTTGAATTAAATGTACTACAAATTCATTAACAGCCCATTGATGAACAGTTTTTTTTGGTTCTATTCTAGTTTCTTCGAAAGCTGCTTTATCGCTAAACAATTGCGATAGGGAGGAACTAACTGGCTGCATAAAAAAACTCTTATTAAAATTCAATTAGAAAATCCATAAAATAGGATAAATTTTACCGTGAATTTAAGTGCCTATTTCTGCCAAGAAAAAGACCTTAATGAAGTATCAACTGCTCTGCCAATGGCTTTTTTAGTTGTGGAGTCAACACATTTATCGATTGATTTATGGACAGCTTCTTTGCTGATAGGTTTAGCACCATTAACAGATGCATGTACAGCAAGAGCAGCTGAAGTTGGAAGGGCTTTTGTAGCAGTGTTTTTACTGCAGGAAGTAGTACTTTCGATGAAAGTATCGGCCTGTATTTTCAAAGCTGTTTTAGCTTGAATGGAAGTTTTCTCAACAAGTTTGTTTGCTTCTTTATTCATGATTTTTTTAATTTCTTCAGATTCATTGTCTAATAACACCATTGCTGATCCAGCTGAAACTTGCATTGTCATAATAACTCCAAAATTTAGGTTTTAGTAAAAAAATAAGGTTTATAATAAAGACACAAGATATTAATAACAACTTTAAAAGTCTCAAAGCAGAAAAGATTGGAATGGTCTTTAAAAGGAAGATACGCAAATAAAGAGCAGATGATTTGCCACATCTGCTATATATGCAATTTTTATGGAATTAAATAACTAGGTTCCGTTTGCTTATCCGGATTGCTCCTCGAGGCTGAAAAGCCTTAATACTCTTCTAGATTACGGCTATTTTCTAGACGGGATAAAAATTCATGAAAATCCTGCGTTGTGCGCACGTTATCAAGCCAATCATCTTGGAGTATTTCCTCTACAGAGGGTAGAGAATCTACTTTAACCGCTTTTTCTAAAAAACACATACTAAGTTCAATATGATTGGAAAGGGAGTAAAGACAAGCGAGGTGATAGTAGGCTTGAGTATTGCCCAAACGGCTTGCCGTAAATAGCTTTTGTTCTGCATCCCGGTAGAGTTGCTCAATTTCAGCAGAATCATATAAGTGTTGGCTTAGATTAATTAGCGTTAAAGCAAAGTCTAAGAGCACTGTGTCATTTTCATTTTCTTGCTTAGCAGCAAGCCTATAATGGTGGATAGCGCGATAAAGATACTCTCGAGCGGAAGTAAGCTCGCCTAAATGTGAAAGCGCTAAAGCTAAGTGGTGGTGCACATCGTATAAGTTAGGATCAATCATTAAAATTTGAGAAAAAATCTCGATAGATCTTAAATAATAGCTTTCTTCTTCAAAAAAATCTCCGAGAGTGTCTAGTGCACGTGCATAGTGAAATAGCCACTCTGGGTATAAAAAGATAGCATTTTTCTGTATGATTAGTGCTTTTTCAAACAAGTCGATAGATTTTTCTAAATAGCATTTCTCATGCTTCATTTCTCCAAGTTTAGCTAAAGCAACTGCATAATCAAATAAGTAAAAATTAGACTTTTTCAAATAGAGAGCTTTTTTGTAAAATTTAAAGGAGGAATAGAGAATATCAGCGTCTTGTTCAAGATCCCCAATTGCTGTATAAACCTTTGCAATTGCATGCCAGTTGCGATGATATGTGCGATCAATAGATAGTCCTATTTGGAACTTTTCAATCGCTTGGTAATAAAAGTCGATATCTTTAAAATAAGCGCCCAGGCACTGCAGACAAGATCCATAACAATGCCAAATATCAGGAGCATCTTCTTTTTGTTCAATGATCTGGCTGATTTTTTCATTGGCTTCGTGAATCAGATCAAGGCGTTCTAAATTCATTCCTAGTAAGCTAAGAGCTTCAGCGCAGATTGCTTGGATTAAAAAATGATCCGGGTCAACATTAAGTGCTTCATGACACTTTTCAATACATAGACGTAGTTTTTTAACATCAGAAAGGTTTTTACCTGTTTCACATAGGAATGAAGACCAGTTTAACCAAATATCTAAAGACTTTGGTGATCTTTGAGCAGCTAAGGCAAAATATTCATCCGCTTTAATGAAATGGTCTTCGTCGTGTGTTTGTGTATATAATTGACAAAAAGTTTGTGCTAGTAAATGCCATAAAGAGGCGGATTCTGGTTCTAAAGAAAGCGCGTTTTTAAAACATTGATTTGCTTTAAAATAAAAACGTCCTTCATTTACGAAGTTTGCAAATCTATAGCAAGCTAAGCCAAAATCTTTCCAGACATCAGTAGATAGTATTTTATTTAAATCAGCTGCTTTTCCAAAGGCCTGTATAGCATGATACAAATCATTTGGTTCTTGGGAGTAATGAGCTATATGTAGAAAAATAGACCCTAAATCGGCATTTAAATCAGCAAGAATGTCTATCTTTTGTAAAGGGCAAAGATCAATTGCTTGAGTGATTTTCTCATGAGCCTCTAAAAAATATTTTAGATTTTTATAAGAAAATCCTAGAGCGCAGAGAACACTGCTCCAAGCTTGCCAGATATCTAAATGGTTTGGGCTGAGTTGAGCTGCTGTTTTTAGACGTTTATTAGCCAAGAGAAGTGGTTTTTTCTGCTGCTTTTCCTGCGCAAATTGAAAAAGAGACAATCCTTGAGAAAAATAAAGTTTAAAGTTAGTAGGTTCAAGGGAAAGAGCTTTGTTAAAGTAATCTAAACCTTTGTCAAAGTGTTTATTAAGCAATGCAAGTTCACCCTTTGCTTGTAGTGATGCTGCAACGCTTTGCTCAGGCAAATTTTGCAACTGATTTTGGTTCAATAAGACGGAAGATTGTAAATTGCGTGGATTCATTTTATATTTTACTCTTTTAAATCTACTTAACTAAGATATCTGCTTTTGGGAGTGATAGCAATTATAAAAATAGCTTTTTTTTTAGACAATCCTATAACCTAATTTTAATTGGTCTTTATTTGTATTTGATCACTAATAATAAGGCTTTTAGCTAAAAAAAATTAATAAAAAATTAATCTTAAAATTTTTTTTTTAGTTTATACCGATATCTTAAAACTTTTTATGAAAAAAATGCATTCAAATTTTTACTAGCGAGAAAAAAAATATGTTTGAGTATCGAACACAGATTCGCATGAGGAATACAGATGCAACAGGGCATTTATTTTTTTCTGAACAATTTAATCTTGCTTTAGAGGCCTTTGAAGAGTTTTTAACCTCTGTTAATAGAGATGTAGGTCATCTTTTAAATCAGATAGAAATGCCGATTGTTCATGCAGAAGCTGATTACAAAAAACCTTTACAATTAAGAGATTTATTAAAAATAAAACTAGGTATTAACCGCTTAGGTAATACCTCTTTTAGTATATCGTATTTTTTATTTAACCTTAAAACTCAAGAGGAAGTAGGTAGCGTTGTTATCGTGCATGTATGTACAGATTCCATTACAAAAAAGTCTATATCTCTTCCTTTGCAGCTAAGAGAGTGTCTTGAAAGGCATCTTTGGGAAAAAGACTCCTTAAATGCTGCTGTAAAAGAGGAATAGGGGTTTTTACAGAGGTATTTTTTAGATGCTTAGGATAAGGCCAAATGCTTATAGGGCATTTAAAAGAAGGAAGGATTTTGCGTAATTCAAAAAAAACTTGAGCAAAGGATCTTTGCTGAATATCCTCAATAAAGGCAATAGGTCGATGCCCAAATTCTTCATCTGGTTTAGGTAGCACTGTAGCAGAGATAATTCCTTTGATAGAACAAAGAGCCTGTTCAATTTCTTCTGGTTGTATATTTTCTCCTCCCGAAATAAATAAACGATCCTTTCTTCCTACTATATGAAGATGATTATCTAAATAGATTTTACCTAAATCTTTTGTAGCAAACCATAAAGAGGGTGGTTTTATTTGAAAACCATCCCAATAACCTTGAAAGAGATTTTTGCCTTTAACTAAGATCTCACAATCGCTTGCTATTTTGATTTCGCAACAACTTATAGGACAGCCCATGTTGAAATTTTTTAATGGAAAGTCTTCTTTTGCGGCTAGTGTAATTATAGAAGTTGTTTCTGTCATACCGTAGGTAAAAAAAATCGGAAGCTCTTTTACAGAGTGGAACAAAGAAGGACTCGTATGCGCCCCTCCGACTAAGACGCAGAGTAGCTGTTTGCTTAAAAGAGGTAGACTACATTTTTGATCTTTTAAGCGAAATAGTTGAGTGGGAACACAAGATAGATGTGTAATTCTACGAGGAATAATCTCTTCCCAGATGGATTTGGAGTCTGTTAGTACAACACATGCTCCTATTGTCATACAGCGTGTTAAAATGGATAAACCACTAACGTGATATAGAGGCAGTGATAACAGCCAGCGCGAACTCTGAGATAGTTGAAGTGGTAGATGCGTGGCTAAAGCACTAATTAGATAATTTTCAAAAGTATGGCAAGCAATTTTGCTTTTACCGGAAGATCCAGAAGTTGCTAAGAAGGTAAATAATTGCTCTGTATCAATTATAGGATCTATCTGGTGAGAGCTAGCAGTAAAGACAAGGGCCTCTAGATTGATAAAATGAGAGGGTTTGAGCTTTTGAGTTAAATCATTAATCTGCACTTGAGGAAATTTAGGATTTATCGGGCAAGCAATTGCACCCATACGCAAAAGAGCGAGTAATAAAATAACCGTTTTACATTCAGTGGGTGCAATAAAAGCAACTCTTGCTCCTTTGCTTATTCCTAAGAGAAGTAAGTGCTTTACTAATTGAGATAAAAGCTTATCTAATTTTTGATAAGATAAGCTATCAGAGGTTGTTTCAATAGCTAAAGCCATTGGGTTCTCTTTTGCTTGTAGAGCAATAGGGCAAAGCATTTTAACCATGATAGATCTCTTGTAATAGATGTGTTTGTATCTGCGCTGGGAAAGGACAAGAACAGATAGGAGAAGAAAAAATAGGGAAGGGTGTTAATAGATCTTCGGTAAATAAAGATTGTGTATTCAGCCCAAGAGGGTAGAGCTTTGTTTGTATGGCTAGATGAGCAATTTGCATCAACCCTAAACCACTCTCATAACAGCTGCTAAAGATCAATTTTATCCTTTTTTTCCCTAATCGTTTCATGAGTTTCTTTGTAGTAAAAAAACCTTGAATCATAGGTTTTACAACTATTGCCTTGCAGTTAACTAGATTCTCAAACATAAAATCGGGTTTTTTTTCTAGGGTTTCATCTAACCCAAAAGGATGAGAAAAATCAGCCAATCGAGAAGTCTCCCAAGTAGGTTCTTCAATGAAATCAAATGCTAAGGAAGGAAATTGTCCGAAAAAATATAGAGCTTCTTGAAAACTAAAGCGCTGATTTGCATCTACTCGTAGAGAAAATATCTTACGCAGTTGATCAAGGACAGTGAAAGCATCTTCCAAAGGAAGCTGTGAAATTTTAACTTTAACAGAAGAAAACCCTTTCTGTTCTGCAAGCAGCGCCTGCTGTATTATTTCTTGCTTAGAGCCCGAAAGAAGAGCGCATATAGGAATAGGAGGAAAACTTAAATGCTTAAGAGCTGTTGCAAGTGCAAAAGAAACAGAAGGGTAGAGATAGGAGGGTTTTTTTCCTTTTAATACATTGATTAATTGCAAAAGAGCTTCATCTGTTGTTTCTTTACTACGACCTGGAAAAGGAGAGATTTCAGCCCATGCTTCTTGATGATTGCTGTCTTTGAGACAAACAACATGACTTAAGCGAGTTGATCTATCTTTTTTTGTAAGTTGAAAACGAAAAATACGCCAACTTATAACATCCAACCTATGCAAAAAAGAGCTGTAAATAGACATAGCAATTGACCGGTTTTTATCAACAAAAGATTCAGTTCCATGGGGCTTTTGTGAGTAAACATTGTTTTTACGAGTATACCTGCTGGCAGAAGACATAAAGTCGTGCAAAGAGCAAATGGATGGGAATCATAGAAAAAAAATAAAGAGCCAAAAGCTGTTAATAAACAAAAAAGGTATTCCCATTTGCCAAATGATTTACCAAAACAAGTAACTAAAGTTTTTTTATTAGCTAATAGATCCTCGTCGATATCTCTTACATTATTTACTGTTAAGATTGCAGTAGAGATCGCTCCAGGAGCTATACCGGCTAGGAGTACTTCTAGAGACAGAGATCCTATTTGTAAATAATACGCCCCGCTAACGGCAATTGGGCCAAAAAAAATAAATACAAAAAGATCACCAAGTCCAAGATAGGCTAAAGGATAAGGTCCTGCTGTGTATAAAATAGATAAACACAAAGAAACAATTAGCAAACAAGCAATAAGAGCTTTTCCAATGATAACTAAATAAATACCGCTTAAAAGCGTGAATAACATGCTTATCATTATGGCTTGGCGCATAGTCTTGTGCGATACAAGCTTTGCTTGAGTAACACGTATAAATCCTTTGCGCTGATAAGTATCAGCTCCTTTAAGGCAATCAAAGTAGTCATTTGCTAAATTGGTTGTAATTTGAATTCCTAAAGCAGTGCACATAGTGCAGAGGAAAATGAGCCAATCAAAATTGCCAATTTTAATAGCCATCGTTGCTGCAATCAGAACAGGACTTATACTAGCAATTAAAGTTTTAGGTCGAATTGCTAGTGTCCAAATTTGAATAGCATGCATAAGATTTAAGGAAGTTTAGGAAATTGTGAGAAATTAGGGCTGCGTTTTTGCAGAAAAGCGTTACGGCCTTCTTGCGCTTCTTCTGTCATATAGTAAAGTAGAGTAGCATTCCCTGCTAATTCCTGCAATCCTGCTTGTCCATCACAATCAGCATTAAAAGCAGATTTGATACAGCGAAGAGCTAAAGGGGAGTGCTGAAGAATTTCATAACACCACTGCAAAGTAGTTCCTTCTAACTCTTCATAGGGGACCACATAGTTAATAAGCCCCATTTCCAAAGCTTCTTTTGCTGTGTATTTTCTGCATAGAAACCAGATCTCTTTAGCTTTTTTTTGTCCTACAATCCGAGCTAGATAGCTAGAGCCGAATCCTCCATCAAAAGAACCTACTTTAGGACCTACTTGTCCAAAAATGGAGTGATCCGCTGCAATTGTCAAATCACAAACCAAATGTAAAACATGTCCGCCGCCAATAGCAAAGCCTGATACCATGGCAATGACCGGCTTTGGTAAGGTGCGAATTTCTTTCTGTAAATCTAATACGTTTAGACGGTCTGTGCCTTCCAAATCTGTATACCCAGCATTACCGCGAACTTTTTGATCTCCACCGGAACAAAACGCTTCTTTACCCATCCCTGTTAAAATGACCACCCCTATGTTGAGATCGTTACGAGCATCTTGTAGAGCATGAGATATTTCAGAAACGGTTAAAGGGCGAAAAGCATTTCTTACTTCAGGACGATTGATGGTAATTTTAGCGATACCGTTATGCTTATGATATAAAATATCTTGATAACTACCAGCTATTTCCCAGATTACATTTTCTTCCATTGTTTGCATAAAATACCTCCGATGTGCAGTTCATATTACGAAACGTTGTTTTCGTTTGCAATTTAAAATTAAAATACTCTAAATCTTTTTTTAATCTATCCTATCTTGACTCTGAGATTCTGATAACATCATGCGTCCACCCCATAGAGATATTCTGAAAGGTAAATTTGGTCTTATGATGTATATATCGTCTTCATGATATAAAGGAATAAGGGGCATCTCACTTAAAAAAAGCCTTTCCGCCTCTTCTAGAGTTCGAAGGCGCGCCTCTTCTTGTTCATAAAAAGATCGATCCAATAACTGAATATATTCTTGGTTTTCCCAGTTCGTGTAGTTTTTTGTAAGTGTTTTATATTTAAATCGTTCCAAAATGCTCATTGGATCGTGGTACATGGCAGTCCAATGTGTAAAAGAGATAAAATAGTTCCCATGAGTCAGTTTATCCAATATAGTTCTCAAATTTAAACATTTCATCTTAATTAAAATGCCTAAAGCATCCACCCATTGCTGTTGGATAATTTGCATGATCTGACCTGTTACAGAAGAGGAAGAAAGGGAATAATAGTACAGCACAACTGGGTTAAAATCCTCCTCGGTAATTCCCAGTTCAGACATCCCCTCTAGCAGCAAAATTTTTGCTTGGGCTTTGTCATTATCTGTAAAGAAGGATCGATGACGGTTTTCTTTTAAACAAGGATGAATGAGATTTGTAGCTGCTAAACTTGCTTGATAAGCAGGATTAATGCACCCTGGCGGGATTCTTTTTTTAACACAATTTCCCGATGCTCCGATCAATTCCTGACGATTAATTGCTAAAGCAAAGGCTTTACGGATTTTAGGATGATTAAAGGGAACTTTATCGGTATTGAAGGTAATAATTCTAGTAGTAGGGCATTCTTTACGAGAAAGCTCCCAGTTTTTTTCTAAAGCAGGAATTGCTTCTAAAGGGATAGCATTTAGTGTGCCTCCAATCATATCAATTAAATTATCTTCGAACATTTGCAGGGTTGTTTGGTCATTTTGAACAACATTAAAAACGATTTTATTTGGATGCAGAGCTTCCGCTTTTCGATAGCTAGGATTACGTTTAGCAATGATTTGCTTTTTATGATCCCATTTTTCTAAGAGATAAAGACCGTTAGTTAAAAAGTTAGGGCCTGTGCCATAGGCCCAATTAGGATTCTTCCGGTCATTTTCAATGCTTACAGGAGAGAAAACACAAAAACAAAGCAGTTCACAAAAGTAAGGTGTGGGTCTTTCTAAAGTAACTACAAGGGTTTTTGCATCTATTGCTTTAATTCCTACCTCATCAAGGGAAACAAGGCCTTTCTTTGCCAGGTCAGCGTTTTTTATAGGGGAAAATGATCTTGCTACCATTACCTAGACATAAAGAACATAGACAGCAAATAATAATAGCTTAAGAAAAATAAGGGTCTATGAAAAATCAAGAAAAATATAACCGTGAGTTTAAAATAAACACTGTAAAGCTAAGTCGAGAAAGCAGTAAGTCTATGAGCGAAATCGCTCATGATTTAGGTGTAGCCAAATCTACCCTTTACGCGTGGATCCAAGAGTATAAGGAGCATGGAGAAGACAGTTTCCCTG
>NZ_CAAJGQ010000006.1 GCF_901000775.1 Candidatus Rhabdochlamydia sp. T3358 | reverse complement strand
ATAATTCAATAAGCGTTTCCATTTTTGACCTCTTTTGTTGTTGTTTTTTCAGAAACGAAACTTGTACAACATTAAGAGGTCTTTTTACACTGTTTTTTTGTCTTATCTTTCCTATTCTTAGTTAATTAAACTCAACATTGGGGTTAAAAGGGTTGCAATATCACTATGACATTCTCAAAGAGCTTGTTGGAAATGCATACTTTAAAATAACATTATTCTGCCAAATGATCGTTTATCAAGTAACATGGATTAAGGCATAATGTATGCGTTGGTTATTATGTTTGATTCTAACTTCTCGCCTCATAGCAGCTCCCTTCGAAAACGTAGGTCCTTCCACTCCTGATGAAATTGCTTCTTTAAATACAAACCTTCTCATAGATGGATACATCTCCCCTTTATCTGGACAAGCCTCTCTTCATGAAACAGATCTTCTCATTAAAGCAGCACAAGACCTCACCCTTAAAAGAACATACGTTCCTCCGCAAATTCTTGGCCGTTATGCAGACAAAGACAAGGCAGAATTAGTTCTTCCCTCTTTAACAGCTTTTATTGTCCCAGTTGCTTATACAGCACTCACAGGAATTGCTGCTTATGCAGGCTACAAAGTGTCTCAGGTCATTTACGAAAGAAGTAACTCTTTAATGAGGAATTATTATTCTGGAGATTTGACTCCTCATTGGCTAACTAAAAGCGGGAGTATTGACCCAACCCTTCCTGCAAATCCAGATGAGTTATTGAAACGTCCTGGTTGGAAGGAAACAACTCATCCAGATGCAGGAAAAAATGGGCACAGATCATTTGAAAATAAAAAAACCGGAGAAAAACTCAGACATGACAAAGGAAAACCTGGCTATCCAGGACACAAAAGGCATGATCATTATCATCGACCTAATCCTAAAAAAACTAGTCGGGAAGACGCACTTCTAGATGCTCAAGGAAATCCAGTACCTGAAAAGCATGATAAATCACATATCTACTCTCCAGATAAAGTTTGGTGGGAATAACTATGAAAAAAAATTTAATCGAGTATTATGCGCCATTTTTTCACGATGGATCAATCATTGCCATAGAACATCATCACAACAATATGGAAATTTCCATGGAGAGTGCTCAGATGGATATTGAAGATTTAAAAGATGATACTAAGTTGTCAGAACATGATTGTATTAAAGGAAAGCTGCATTTAGAAAATATTAAAACTATATCAATTAAGGAGATCCCTTATTTTGGAACATTACAAATGCCTTATGATGCGGGAAGTATCTTTGATTTCATCTTAGACAAACAAATGGTTGAGCTACAAATAATATGGGAAAATTTCCCCCCCAAACCAGATGTTAATGAATTCTCTACTATCAAAATCACAGCAGAAAAGATTTGGTGGGAAAACATTCCTGACCTTTTTGATCCCTTTTGGTAAAGCTAGCTCTTGTGATTCATGTTGTCATCAATGGAACTCTTTAGTTGCTTATTTATTACTAAAAACATGGGAATTTATGACAAACGATAAAGAACTGAATGAAAGTGAGTATACGTGGAATGATTATGTTATTATTAAGCAAGATGCTCCAGAGTAGTTTTGTCCAGGAAGGACTGGGGTTATATGTCGCATGTGGGAAATTAAATTTGAAGACATTGCAAAAAAATATCAATCAGAATTAGGGGATTGGATTTATCTTATAAAATTTAAGACCGGTAGAGAGTTTCGAGTTGCTGGTCGTTTTTTAGAGAAATATCCAGAAGTATAAAAATATAGTGGCTATGCAGTTAGCAAACATGAAGGAAAAATTTATAAAATATTTTTTATGGCTTCAACAGTGTGATTTTCTGTAGATCTTTTTTCGATCTCTCCTGATTCAAGTTCCTCATAGGACAAAATGCTTTCTGAAGGCTTTTCGTTGAGCTTCTGTGAAATTTGCGGTGGAGCATGAGGATATGCAAGAGAGGGTGTAGTGACAAGAAGTAGTGAATAGATAAAGGCTTTAAGTTTGTATACAGTCGGTTAAATTTAGGTAAATTGTTTGCATAAGTTTAGAGTTCGAAAGGAATTTTTTAATAAACAAACTTGTTTTGGGATTCATTGCTTTATAAACTCAACACAATAGTTGTTAAAAACTCAGATAGTCCATACCTTAAAAAAATAAAGGTGGATTATGAAAGAAGGTGGCGGTTTAAAACAAACAATTGCTCAACTACATAAAAATACATTTAAGAGGGTCTTGGGTGTATTTGAGCTGTTTGCCATAGGTTATGGAGATTTAGGCTCTTCAATTTATTATGCATTAGGAGTTACTGCTTTATTTGCTTTAGGGGCAACTCCTATAGCCCTTGGATTAGCAGGGATTGTTTTTATATGCACAGCGCTTAGTTATGCGGAAATGACCTCTATTTTTCATGAATCAGGGGGATCAGCTAGTTATGCTAGACATGCATTTAATGATTTAGTCTCTTTCATTGCTGGTTGGGGTTTATTACTAGATTATATCGTAGCTATTGCAATTTCGGCTTTTGCAGTAGCTCCTTACTTGAGCTTTTTTTTCGTAGACCTTTCTGAAATTTTTATCCAGATTTTGTTTACAGCAGGTCTTATTACCATTTTATGTGTCATCAACATCTTGGGAGTAAAAGGATCAACTTTAATAGGTCTCATTTTATCAAGTCTTACCATTCTTGTGCAATTAGCTATTATTGCTGTTGGTTTGGATACTATTTTAAATCTTACTCGGTTCACTGAGCAATTACAGATTGGTATTCCTTTGGTAGACTGGTCTGCTTCATGGCCTAATTTTTGGAAAGGAACAGCTATGGCTATGGTTGCTTTTACAGGGATTGAATCTATTGCACAACTTGCTGCAGAAGCGGAAAGGCCAGCTAAAACAGTTCCTCGTGCTATTTTACTTGCTATGGTTGTATTAATCGTGATGTATGCAGGTATTTTATTAGTGACTTTTTCTGCTGTTCCTCCCAGAGAATTAGGAACAACATATCTTTCTAATCCCTTTGCTGCGATTGTAAATGCTCTGCCTTTTGGTCACTGGTTTTTTGCTCCTATTATAGCAGGACTTGCGGCAGCTGTTTTAATAGGAGCTGCAAACGCTAATTTACTAGGAGCTTCTCGCCTTTCTTTTAATTTAAGTCAGCACTATCAATTACCTCGTTTGTTTAATCGTATCCATCCTCGCTTGCGCACACCGATCGTTCCTCTAATTTTTTTTAGTGTTTTAGCTTGTATTGTTGTTTTTTCTAGTAGAGGAAAAATGGACTTCCTTGCTGATCTATACAATTTTGGAGCAATGATTGCTTTTTTTTTCACTCATCTTTCTTTAATCGTTTTAAGGATCAAAAAGCCAGATGTACAGCGTTCTTTTCGGGTTCCTTTTAATCTACGTATTAAAGGTTATTCGATTCCCATTCCATCTATTATAGGGGCTTTATCCACTTTGGGGGTGTGGTGTTTAATCGTATTTACCAAGCCGGAAGGAAGATATTTAGGTTCTGTCTGGATGGTGTTAGGGATTGCGATGTATTTTTATTATCGTAAAAAACGCAAATTAAAACCCGCTGGCCACTTAGTGATTGAAGAAGTTTTTGTTCCTTCTTACAAACCTTTAGAAATTAAGCAGATTTTAGTGGCTACAAGAGGTGGAATCCAAACAGAAACAGTTCAGGTAGCTTGTGATTTAGCTAAATTGCATGGGGCAGAAATTACAGCACTACAAGTTATTGAAATTGCCTCCTCTCTTCCTTTAGACATGATGGTACCCAGACGCTTAGCAATGGCTGAGGCTGTATTAAAAAGGGCAGAAGCCATTGCGCGAGAGCGCAATATGGATATTGAATTGATGGTTGTTTCTTCTAGATCTATCCCAGATGCTATTTTAGAGACGGCAAGAAAAGGAAAACACGACTTAATTGTGATTGGTGCTGGGCAGCCTTTTGATGAAGTGGGATTAGGAACTGTTATTGGAAAGATATTGCGCTTAGCACCTTGTCGTGTTTGGGTTTGTATGACGGAGTCATTAGTGCAAATGGCACGCGACGAAATGCCCTGAATGCTTCTCTTTCCATCTAGGTTTTTCTTGGACACAAATTTTTGTAGCATAGGGGCAGCGAGCTGCAAAAGGACAGCCTGAAGAAGAAATGGGGCCAAGAGTGGGTTTGGCCTTTTGAAAAGAAGATCCTGGCATAGTAGCAAACAAGGCTTGGGTATAGGGATGTAAAGGATTTTGATACAGGTCCTCTGTAGGTGCAAGCTCTACAAAGTTTCCTAGATACATAACAGCTACTCGATGAGAAATATGCCTTACCATATTGAGATTGTGAGCAATAAATAGATAGCTGATAGACAATTCTTCCTGCAATTTTTTTAAGAGGGTGATGATTTGTGCTTGAGTCGATATATCTAAAGCTGAAATAGGTTCATCGCATACAATAAAAGCAGGATTTAATATCAGAGCTCGAGCAATGGCAATTCTTTGTCTTTGGCCTCCTGAAAATTCATGAGGGAGGCGATTAAAAGAACTAGCATGTAATCCTACACGGATAAATGCTTCATAAGCTAGCTGTCTACTAACTTCTTTAGTATATTTACAGTGAATTTGCAAAGGCTCCATGATAGCTTCAGCTGCTGTCATTTTTGGATTTAAAGAAGCGTAAGGGTCTTGCAGAATAATTTGTGCTTTGCGTCTAAACTCAAAGAGCTGTTTTTTGGAAAATTTTAATAGATCTTGATTTTCAAAATACACTCCTCCAGAAGAGGGCTCTTCTAAACGCAATAAACATTTCCCTAAGGCGGATTTACCCGATCCACTCTCCCCAATTAATCCAAGAGTTTCTTGAGGCAAGATGGAAAAAGAAAGATCCAAGAACGCTTGGGTATAACCTTTTTTTAACTGAAATCGTTTGGATAAAGCCTCAGCTTGTATAAGAGGTGTGTTCATGATTTTCTTCTCGGGTCGTATTGAAAACAAGCGCATAATTGATCTTGTTTAATTTCTTGTAAAGCGGGTGTTTGGGAAAGACAAATACGCATGGATTGATCGCATCTTGCACAAAAGCTACAACCAGGGGATACAGTACTTAAGTCAGGAGGAAAGCCAGCAATGGGCTCGAAAGGAGTTAAGCGGGATTGAGGTAATATTTGTAGTAGTTTTTGTGTATAGGGATGCAGGGAAGAAGAAAAGAGTTTTTTTGTGCTACTGCTTTCTATAACCTGTCCTGCATACATTACCATTACATGATCACAAAATTGAGAAACTATAGACAAATCATGAGTAATCCACAAAATGCTCATTTCTCTTTTTATTTGTATTTTCTTAAGCAGCTCGAGAATTTGTGCTTGAATAGTTAGGTCTAAAGCAGTTGTTGGCTCATCAGCAATTAAAAGCTGAGGAGCACATATCAATGCAATAGCAATGATCACTCTTTGACGCATACCTCCACTTAACATATGAGGATAACTAGATAGACACTGCTCGGGATTGGTAATTCCCACTTCTTCTAACAGATTTAAAGATTGATCTTGAGCTTCTTGTAAAGAAGCATGAGGAAAATGGTGTAGATAGCCTTCCTTAAGTTGTTTACCGATAGGAATAGTGGGATTTAATGAAGTCATAGGATCTTGGAAAATCATGGCAATACGCCTACCTCTAATCGTTTGCATTTTTTCTTCTACATAAGGAAGAAGGGGTTGATCTTGGTAGTAAATTTGTCCCTTAATAGCGATTTTTCCTGGAGGAAGTAAAGCAATAGTAGCTTTTGCTAATGTGGTTTTTCCACAACCTGATTCTCCTACAACCGCTAGGATTTGGTTTGTAGCTAAGGTAAAAGAGACATCGCGAACTGCATGTATACACTTATCTTTGTCGAAAAATTGGACACTTAAGTTTTTAACAGAAAGCAAAGGTTGTTTCATTGCATATGTCTTGGATTGAGAATTTCTCTTAAGCCCTCTGCTAATAAGTTTAAACTTAATAGACTTAGGCTAATGCAAGCAGCTGGGACAATTAAACGCCAAGGGTAATAACGAATAGCGTATAAACTGTCATGGATCATCATTCCTAAACTGGCGGTAGGAGCTTGTACTCCTAACCCAAGAAAACTTAGGAAAGCTTCCACAAAAATAGCCCAGGGAACTGTGAGGGTCAAAGTCACCATAATGGAGCCCACTGCATTAGGGATTAAATGCTTGCGCATAATATGCCAGCGGGTGGCCCCTAAAGCAAAAGCTGCTTGAACATATCCTTGTTGTTTAATTTGTAATATTTGACTGCGTACAATACGCGCCATGTTTACCCAGCCTATTAAGGCCAAAGAAAGAATAATGGTAAATACCCCCGAGCCAATGACCGTAATGAGTAAAATGATAAATAGCAGGTAGGGAATAGAATAAAAAATATCTAACAGGCGCATCATACGCATCTCTATTTTTTTACCCAAAAACCCAGCGCACACCCCATAGAGCACACCTATGATTAAATCAATGGTAGAAGCAGAAATGCCTACAAAAAAAGAAATCCTTGCTCCCCACCAACACCTGGTGAATAGATCTCTTCCCAGATCATCTGTTCCAAACCAATAATTGCGACAAGGAGGTTGGTTTCTAAGAGGAAGATTAATTTCGTAGTATTTGTAAGGAGAAAGATAGGGCCCAATAATGGCCATAATCATGAGTAAAGTTAAAAGAGATAGTCCTAGCAAAGCAGATCTTTTTTTAACCAGCTGCCTCCAAGCTTGACGTAAAGGGGAAATGCTTGGCATTTCTGCTTTTTCATCAAGCAACTGAGCTCTTTCTAGATGAGTTAAAGGGGTAAATAATTCTTCTGTATTCATCTATCTTTTAACCTGGGATCTAAGAATATGTAGATTGTATCAATTAACCAAACAGCTAACAACAGAATACAGCTGTAAAAAATGGTTAGCCCCATAATCATCGAATAATCGCGATTAATAATACTTTGTACAAAAGAGTGCCCCAAACCAGGAATAGCAAAAATTCTCTCAATGGCAAAACTTCCGATAAAAATATTTGCTGAAAGAGGGGCTAAATAAGAAAGAACAGGGAAAATAGCATTACGTAGCGCGTGTTTATATATGATCTGCATTTGACTTAAACCCTTTGCTCGAGCGGTTAAGATATAGTCTTGTTGCATGGCTTCAATTAAATTGACTCGGGTAAGCCTTGCTATAAAAGCTGTTGGTAAAGCAGCAAGAGATAGAGCTGGCATAATACTTTGCGCAAAACTACCCCAACGAGCTACTGGCAATAAATCAAGCTTCATAGCAAAAACGAACTGTAAAAGAGTTGCCAAAATAAAACTAGGTAAAGACATACAAAGAGTGGCAAAGAGCATGCTTACACAATCTTGCCATTTAAGATGATTTGCCGCAGAAATCATGCCCAATCCTACTCCAGACAAAATAGCGAGTGTCATTGCTTCTAAGCCTAGTACGAAAGATGTGGGGAACCCATTAATAATGACATCTTTTACCGCTCTTCCTTGATAATGAAGAGAAGGACCTAGATCTAATACACAGATGTTTTTTAAATACTTTACATATTGCAACCATAAAGGTTGATCTAGGCCATAGTGAGCAGAAAGCGCTTTTGAAATTTCAGCATCCAACTTATCATCAGCAAAAGGACTACCCGGAATAGAATGCATTAAAAAAAACGTCACTGTAATTACAGCTAAAAGAGAGCTCAATAAAGTAGATGTTTTTTTTAATAAGGGATAAATAATGAAAGCTAATATCCTTGTGCATGAGTTTCAACTCTAGCTAGGATAACTAAAAGGGTTTTTTTGGCAAAGATTCCTTTGTCTTTTCATGTAAATTTTATTTTTGACCATGCATCTTTTCCAAGCTCATACATCTTATCCATAGTCTTTTCTCCCATATTGTGAGTATATCCCATCACAATGGCTGCTTTGAAAAAGGGAAGAGGAGGGGCTGTTAATACACTTATGCATAGTATAGAAGTAAAAAAAGCAGCAGCTAACAGGGCTGTTTTATTAATGGTATTGTTAATTGTTAACAGGTGACTCTTAAAAGGTTCTGGAAACTTTTCTAAGACTGCATTGTCTCTGACTGCATGAGAGCCAGCAGCAGCAGCTCCTAAAAGAGCTGCTGATAAAGGGCACAGACAATAAAAGACTCTTGCTATTACCAACCCGACAAATGCTTGCTCTGTTACATATCTTCTAAGAGATTTTTCATGATTATCAGGTGTTTTCACAGTCATGTCAAAAGACAGCATAAAAACTCCTAATCTATAATTATAATAAAAAAACAAACTAGATAATATAAAAAGAGCTTATATTGAGAATTTAATTAAAAAAACAAAGCTCACCTTATTATAACAAGGTGAGCTTTTAAGAAACAAGTAACTAAGCGTTGTTAAGTGCCATCACCACCTAAGCGATTTCCGTTAGATCCAAAGAAACGATTCCATAGATCAGCTATTTTTTTTGTTGCGGCTGGGTATTGTGCGTAGATATCATCTTTAATATCATTAAAACACGCTTTAATTGTTTTATCTGTAGTACATGCTTCATAAACTCTTCTAGATAGCGGCTCTGCCACTAAATAAGTAGCACTCATTAACAGGCCAGCTCTAAGGCAAGATGAAGATCCTGGGAGGATTGTGTTCACTACTGCTTTTGCTAGAAAAAATGATCCGGCAACCAAAGCTGTTTTTACAGCTGTTTTATTGTCTCTGATCAAAGAAAATTTAGCAGAAAGTTGCTCAACTGCTTTGTCTGTTACATACCGACAACCTTCAGTTGCTAAGCCTAATGCTGCTGATTGAAAAAAAGGAAGGTGACAGACAAAAAATCCGAAGGCTGTGCTAAAAGCGGTTTGACCGATTAGATAATCCTTTACAGGAGTATTCTGTTTATTAAAAGGCGTTGTGAATGTCCGATTTAAAAATGATAAATCTGTCGATGCAGCCATATAATTTCTCCTTGATTAAAATAATAATGCTTCTAAAGATTGGCAGTTTTTTATTACTCTTTTTAAAAAAAATTTTTGAATAAAAAAAGCCGACCTATATTCTTAAAAAAGATCAGCTTATAGTAAGACAATTAAAGATTAAATACAGCGATTTTTCAAAAAAATCCCAATTAAATTTAGGCTCTACTGTGCATGTAGAGTAGCTCCTGATGCAAAAGCTCCCGCTCCGATAACGGCAACAGCTGCAGCAATTTTAGCAACTAAAGCAAGATTATAAGAATTTAATCCTAAAGAGAAACTTAAAGCAGCAATGGGAACAGTTCTAATCGTTTGGTTAAAAGAAGATTGCGAGATATTTTCTGTCTCTAACTTAGAACCTTTCATCCAGCTAAATGCTCGATTAGTAGCACTATTGATAGCATCTAACCCTTTATCTAAAGCTATACTTCCCAATTTTACAGCTACACCAAGCATGAATCCTGCAGGAATGCTTAATCCCATTAGTAATCCTGTAGCTGCGCCTAATAGGCCGGCTCCAATATAAGGAACAGTTGGGTGGTGATAGATAGAATTAAAAACATTTTTTACTTTATTGGCGCCTGCTTGAGGATATGCTTTAGTTGCAGTCCACTTCTCAGTAAAAAAGTTTTTAAACCTTGTTGATAGGTTAGGTTGTTTAGGTGTTATATGATTTTGAGCAATTATATTAATGTTCTCATTTGATTGAGTTATTGCTCTATTTGCCATTGCCTCCTTATATGATGGAGGGGGAGCAGAGGGTCTAAACCTGTTTGTTTGTATTAAAGTTGCCATGTTTATTTCCTTTTTATATTGTTTATTATTCAATTCGATATTAATTATAAATTAAAACGTAATTAATTGTAATTAATTAATAGTTAATGTTTAATATTAACCTAATCTTAACATAGCCTAATTGGTAAATAATTTATTTAATAATAAGAGCTGGTGGGAAATTCTGCCTTTATTGATAATTCTTAGGTTTACTTAAGGCAAAATCATGAAATATCCTTCTCAGCTAAAAACATTAAAAAATAAGATCCATTTTACCAGCCTTGGATGTGCCCGAAACCTAGTGGATACCGAGGTTATGTTAGGGATGGTGCTCAAGGCTGGTTATCAGATTACAGATCAGCTTAATCAAGCGGATTTTCTAGTGGTTAATACTTGTGGGTTTTTAGCCTCTGCTAGACAAGAGTCTATCGATTCGGTAAATAGCTTTTTTCAAGAGAAAAAAACAGAAGCAAAGGTGATTGTAGCCGGTTGTATGGTGCAAAAACATAAAGACCAGCTCAAAGAGCAATTTCCTCAGATTCATTATTTTTTAGGCTCTGGGGATGTGGAAAAAATCTTGGAAGCTATTACAGCTGATATTCCTGGAGAGGCGATATCTAATGCCCGTAGCTATTTAGAATGGGGCGAGATACCAAGACAGCTATCTACAAAGCATTATGCTTATTTGAAAATAGCAGAAGGATGTGCTAAACAATGTGCTTTTTGCATTATCCCTAAGATTAAAGGCCGCTTGCGTAGTAAACCTACGCCTCAAATTCTTAAAGAATTTCGTGCTTTGATTTCTCAGGGGGTAAAGGAAGTGATTCTAATCGCTCAGGATCTAGGGGATTATGGAAAAGATCTAGTCGATAAACAAGGACTAGAGAATGTGATCTCTCTTCTTTTATCTGAAAAAGGATTCTTTTGGCTAAGATTATTATATCTTTATCCTGATGAGATTACAGATGGATTAATTGCTTTAATGGCAGGTGATAAAAGGATCTGTCCTTATTTAGATATGCCCATTCAGCATATTAATAATCGGATCTTAAAAGCTATGAAAAGAAAAACTTCTAAAGAACAGATTATTGAAACAATAGAAAAGTTGCGTAAGAATCTTCCAAATGTGGTCATTCGCACAAGCTTAATGGTTGGGTTTCCTTCAGAAACAGAAGAAGATGTAGATGAGCTTATTGAATTTATCCAAAAACATCCCATCGACCATATCGGGATTTTTAAGTATTCCTGTGAAGAACAATCTGCTTCTGCAAAGCTACCAGATCATATAGCAGAAGAAATAAAACAGGCTCGTTTTGATAGAGTAGCAAAAGCGCAAATGCAGCTTATTGCTCAAAGAAATACAAGATATATAGGACAAAAAATACCTGTTATTGTAGAAGGCTCTCATCCAGATTCGCCCTATCTTCTCTGTGGAAGGTTTTATGGACAAGCACCAGAAATTGATGGCATGGTAATTATTAATGACGCTCGCAAGGTGAAAAAACTACCTGAACTATATGAAGTGGAAATAACGGATGTTGCTGATTATGATTTAATTGGAAAAGTCATCCGATCTTTAGAAAAAAAACCCTCACTTAATATGGTTTCATGAAAAAACGAGCTATTTTAAAACCCGGTCGAGAAAAATCTCTTTTAAATC
The DNA here is from genome assembly GCF_901000775.1 of Candidatus Rhabdochlamydia sp. T3358. Taxonomy (GTDB): domain Bacteria; phylum Chlamydiota; class Chlamydiia; order Chlamydiales; family Rhabdochlamydiaceae; genus Rhabdochlamydia. The sequence goes on along the minus strand of NZ_CAAJGQ010000006.1, from coordinate 57,732 downwards.
GACACCCTTGGATTTTTTCTGGTGCTATTGCTTCTTTGCCAGAGTTTGAGCAAGGGGAGATTTTAGAGGTTTATAGCTCTTCTGGGCAATATTTAGCACAAGCGTACTTTCATAAAGATAATTCTCTTGCAGCAAGGGTATTAACCTTTGATTGCGATTTAGAGGATGTTATGCTTAATAAGCATTTAGATCGGGCTATTGAGTTGCGAAAAAAGGTGTTTTGCCAAAAAACCACTAATTGTTTTCGCTTGGTAAATGCGGAAGCAGACGAGCTTCCAGGTCTTATCATTGACATCTACGATACCATAGCTGTTATGCAAATCAACACATGGGGCATGCAGCGTTTAAAAGAAAAGATTCTCTCTTTATTATTAAAAAAGCTTCCCCTTAAAGGAGTCTTAGAGAAATCCGTTTCTTCAGCTCGTCTGCAAGAGGGTTTAAAAGAGGAGAAAGCCGTTTTATTTGGAACAGTTCCTCAAGAACTGATTGTAAAGGAAAATGGCTTATCTATGTATGTTACCCCTGAAGAGGGGCAAAAAACAGGTTTGTTTTTAGACCAAAGAGAAATGCGTCAGCTGATTTTTCGTCATGCTAAAGGTAAAAGGGTATTGAATTGCTTTTCTTATACGGGAGGATTCTCTTTATTTGCTTTAGCGGCTGGTGCTAAGCATGTAACTAGTATAGATGTAAGTAAAAGAGCTTGTGAGTTAGCTCATAAAAACACTTTGTTGAATAAATTTCCGATAGAGGCACATACCATTATTCAAGCAGATGTATTTGAGTACTTACGGCAAAAGGATTTACCTTTTGATCTAGTGATTTTAGACCCTCCTGCTTTTGCAAAAAGAAGACAAGATGTGAATAACGCTTGTAATGGATATAAAGAAATCAATCGCCTAAGTTTGGCTAAAATGCCTTATGATTCTTTATTACTGAGTAGTTCTTGTTCTTATTTTATCAATGAAACTTTATTTCGCCAGCTGCTTTTTCAAGCAGCTTCTGATGTAAAACGGTCTGTATCTATTCTTTCCAAACACATTCAAACACCAGATCATCCTATTTCTTTATTTCATCCAGAAGGGGATTATTTAAAGAGTTTTTTTCTCAGAGTTTGTTAAGTACGTCTTTTTGTAAAAATACTACTTTATTGTATGGTGCAAAAAGAGAAACTCTTTATCTATAAAAGGAGTGTGTCTTATGAAATTCAAATGGATTACTATTAACAATATAGAATATGGTTCAGCGAAGATGCTGCGTTGGGAAATGTTGCATAAGCCACTTGGTTTAGCTCCAGAAACAGAGGAAATACCAGAGGAGATAAGCAGTTTGCATCTAGTTGCTTTAGATAGCAAAAAAGTAGTGGGTTCGGTTTCCTTCTCGCCAGAGAGTGAAATCATGGGACGCATGTATCAAATGGTCATGAGTGAAGAGTATCAAGGAAGAGGATTTGGCCGCAGATTACTTTGCACATTAGAAAAAGGATTAGAAAAAAAGGGGATCTACTATGTGTACCTCTATGCCTACAAAGAAGTAGAAGGTTTTTATCAGCAAATGGGCTATCAACCAGAAGGTCCTACCATTGAAAAAATTGGTATTCCACATCGACTTATGAAAAAGACACTACAAAAAAAAGAGGCAGAGTATGGCTCATAAACAGCGTTTAAGCAAGTATATGATCTTTGTTGTGACAATAGCTTGTTTAGGAGGTTTATTATTTGGATATCATACGGCAATCATTTCAGGAGCTTTAATTTTTATCTCTCCGATTTTTCATCTATCTGTTGCAGAACAAGGAGTATTGGTTAGCATCATTTTATTAGGAGCTCTTGTAGGGGCCTTAATGGGAGGGTATTTAGCGGATCGCTTAGGGCGTAAATGGACCATTATGCTGACAGCTGTTTTATTTATTTTAGGCTCTTGGATTACAGCAGAAGCGCATGCTTATTTTACCTTGCTTTTTGGGCGTGTGGTCAGTGGGATAGCTGTTGGGGTTGTTTCTGTAACAGCGCCTTTATATCTTGCTGAAATTGCGCCTCCTAATCGTAGAGGAGGGATTGTTTCTGCCTATCAATTAGCCATTACACTTGGGATTCTTGGAGCGTATTTCATTAATTACATTTATGCAAAAAAAGCAGATTGGCAAGAGATGTTTATTATTGGCAGTCTTCCTGCTGCTATTCAACTCCTTGCTCTTTTTTTTACACCGGAATCTCCCGCTTGGCTTTTTAAAAATGGCAAGTCTCGTCTTGCTATTACTGTTTTAGAGAGATTACGTTTAGATCGGGATTGGGAGAGTCATGTTGATGAAATGAAGCATTCAGCTAGCTCAAGAGATAAAAGAGCTTGGAGGCTTTTATTCTCCTCTAAGTTACGCACCGTTTTATTCGTAGGTCTTTTCATTAGCGCCTTTCAACAAATTACAGGGATTAATACGGTTATTTACTATGCACCTCGCATTTTTCAAGGAGCAGGGTATGCATCCGCTATTAGTGCTACATTTGCTACCTTATCCATCGGTATGATTAATGTATTAGCAACACTTGTGTCTGTTTGGCTATTAGACCGTATAGGAAGAAGAAGATTGCTTTTGATAGGGATTACAGGGATGGTGATTAGTTTGTTCTCTCTTGCTATCACTTCCTTTTTACGCTCTTCATTAATTGATGAAATGGCTGTCATTAGTTTAATATGTTATGTTGCTTTTTTTGCTATTGGCTTAGGCCCCATCACCTGGGTATTACTCTCAGAGATCTATCCATTAAAGGTGCGTGGTAAAGCAATGACTCTTGCTACATTTGTAAACTGGCTCTGTAATTATTTTGTTTCATTGACATTCCCTAATTTGCTGGTTTCTATGGGAATTGGAGGGTCTTTTCTTCTTTATGGTGTAATTAGCGTGGTAGCTTTTTGGTTTGTCCTTAGATACGTGCCTGAAACAAAAGGCAAAAGCTTAGAGGAAATTGAACAAATTCTGCAAAAATAAATTTTTTTTATAACAATAAAAGGGTTAAATTTGCAGATTTTTCCCTTTTAGATGTTAAAATCCTTTAAAAAAGCTGTTTTTATCTATATAGTTGTCTTTTTTTAAGAAATTTTAAATCTAGAGGTTCCTCCATGTCGCTTGCTAATATTGAAAAGCTATTAGGTAAAAAAGCTAAAGATTTGCTTGATCACACTTGTAAAATTCCTAAAGAGCGTTTGCATTTACCAGGCTCTGACTTTGTCGATCGCATTTTTTCCCAGTCTGATCGTAATAATCGCGTATTAAATAGTTTAAATACGATGTTTCAAGCAGGACGCCTGGGAGGAACTGGCTATCTCTCGATTTTACCGGTAGATCAAGGAATAGAACATACAGCAGGAGCTTCTTTTGCTGCAAACCCCGACTATTTTGATCCTGAAAATATTGTGAAATTAGCCATTGAAGGGGGATGCAATGCTGTTGCTTCCACTTTGGGAGTGCTAAGCATGGTTGCGCGTCGCTATGCACACAAAATCCCTTTTATGCTGAAACTCAATCACAATGAGCTCTTAAGCTATCCTAACAAATTTGAGCAAACCATGTTTGCAAATGTGGAACAAGCCTATGACATGGGCTGCGTTGCCGTAGGTGCAACAATTTATTTTGGTTCACCAGAATGTCGCACACAAATACAAGAGGTGTCTCAAGCTTTTGCACTAGCACATGATTTAGGCATGGCAACTGTTCTATGGTGCTATTTGCGTAATCCTGCTTTTAAAACAGCTGATAAAGACTTTCATGAAGCAGCTGATTTAACCGGTCAAGCAAATCATTTAGGGGCTACAATTGGAGCAGATATTGTAAAACAGAAGTTACCTATAAACAATGGTGGCTTTAAAGCTCTAAAGTTTGGTAAACAAACCGAAAAAATGTACACAGAACTATGTTCTGATCATATGATTGACCTATGTCGTTATCAAGTGGCAAATGGCTATATGGGTCGAGTGGGTTTAATCAATTCAGGCGGGCCTTCAGAAGGAGCCAATGATTTAAGTCAAGCTGTAGAAACCGCTGTTATTAATAAAAGAGCCGGTGGTATGGGCTTAATTTCTGGACGTAAGGCCTTTCAGAGACCTCTTAAAGAAGGCGTTCAAATTCTTCATGCAATCCAAGATGTATATCTCTGTAAAGAAGTTACGATCGCTTAAGACAAATCAAAACACACACAAATAACAAGGCTTATTCTGTATAAGCCTTGTTTCCTCTCAAGTTTTTAGAGCATTTTTCTGTTTAAAATACTTCAAAAAATAAACAAAAAATTTTTTTTGACTTAATCTTTTCTTATCATTATCATATTTAATTTAAATAAATATACCTATCAAAAATAAACCAACATAAAGACTCAACTTATGACAACTTCTCTTGTTCCGCTTGTTAATCGAACAGCATTTAAGTCACAGCCTATATGTAGCTGGAGACTAAAAAATAATCCTGACTTAGAATTAAGAGTCTCCAAAAACCGCACCGGTATTTGTTACGCGGTATATAATTCATGGATTAAAGAATATTGGGAAAGCAAAGCATCTTCTTCAGAAGTATTTACATTAGGGCAATGTATTTGGAAAGATTCCGAAGGCATAATTGAAAGTCGACTATTTAGAAATGACTTAAGGAGTCGTGTTGCTATTATTGTTTCAGCTAATGTAGAAGAGAAAAAAATTGCAGTAGTGATATGGAAAGGTAATTATGATGATAATTTTCTCATAAAATATGAACCAGTTATGTCTGCCGATGCTGAGGGTTTTCCCATATTAGAGGAAAGCACAGAGGAACGAAGAAACCATAGAATTCTATCTTACGAACCAACAGCAGAAGAGGGAGTAGTACGATATCATGAAGCGGCAGAAGAGAGTGGAAAGATAATTAAAGAAGAGATTGTTAAGGTATGGGCCGCGGATCGTGAAATTCGTTTCATCAAGCGTAATTCTGGATCACAAGAAGATATGTTGTGCAGGGTTTTTGATAGGGCATTGAACGATAGTCGTGATGTTTCCTATTCTTCGGAAAATGTCGGTTTCTTAAAGGGTAAAGAGCTTATCCGTCTTATTCGAGAATACAACCTGCCTCAATTGCTATACAATGCAAGTGGAGTTGCTGAATCAGTAATCTTTTATGGAACACGTGATACAAATCCATTAGTCTGTTTTATGAAAGATTGTGTTCTATCTCAAGTAGATGCAGCACAGGTCAGCGCCTGGGTAAAACAACAATTTTATTATAAAGATGCAGAAGGAAAAGTTATTCAGGGTGAATATACAGATTGCATCAAAGCAGAAAAAATAAAATTTTCTTTTAATCCTAATAATACAGAGCCTGTATTTAGAACCTTTAAGGATATTGAAACATGGCATGTTAGTATGCAAATATATGCTGCATTCTTACGACAAGGACCGATGTGCTTACTGGCTTTCTTTTCAGGAATATTCTCTGCAGATGCGCAAAAAAATTACCAATTATCTGAAATCAATCGATATGGAATGGAAAGTTTGATTTGTGGAGTTCCTAGCATTGCAGCTGCAGATAGGAAAACGGTTATTGATCATTTTACAACAGCCCTGGAGGTTTGTGCTACCATAAACCTTTATATTGCATGTGATAGATCTGTATTTCTATTTGATGTTGCTGGAAGAAGATGGATCCTGAGATGTTGTGGCGCTGGGAAAAGCATCAGGAACACAATTGGAAGCACGGGAAGAGGCATTGGAAGCTTTTTTTCTGGAACAGAAGTAAAAGATACCATGAAAAACGCGGTTGAAGTAAGCAAAGATGTTGCTAAAGTTGCAAAGAACGCCGCTGAAGTTGTTAAAAATGGTAAAGAAATATGGGGAAGCTTTGAGGAAATTTTTACCAAAGAATAAATAGATGAGTATAAGAGAAAAGCATTTAGAACATAATCAATTAATAACCATGTTATTTATTTAAAAAAACAGAGGATTTTTCTATGTCTGCACCGATTACAAGTCAAGATTCCTCTCTGGAACACTTTTCTTTGCAAACTTACCAAGACACGGCAGGCTCAAGTCAACCTAGTACTAGCAATGCCCTTGGCTATAAAAGTTATTTACCTCAGCAGTTTAACTCAACAATATCTTGCTTGGAGGAAGAGCCTGAAGATATAGATGCTGAGCTAAGGGAGGCTTGGGATCGGTATGATATCGCGTTTGCTGAGCCCCCAGAACCCTTTATTGCCGAATCCGTAATAGGATATATTGCTGGGATCTTCAAAAAACAAAGCCAGCAAGATGGGAGAGTAAATCCCGAGAGGGAAGAGCTTATTGCGTGTTTGCATGATATTGGACTGCCAACAAAAAATAAGATTAGTATAAATGCCGCAAATAATATGGCTATAATTGAATTCAGACCCAAATGCAGTATAGTAGAGATTCACGGTTTTGGATGGCCTTTAAAAAAATTTGGCGGTTTTTCTGGATCTCCTGCGAGTGTTGAGCAGGCATATGTTCTTGATGAAAAGACGTCTACTAAGTATGCATCTATAACTATGCTAAACTCTCAGGATTTAGTAGATGAAAAATATGATCAGGTTCGAGAAAAATATAGCTTGCATATCAACCCATCTCAAAGACACCCTAAAAGCCATTATCCTGTCTCTTGGTTTGACAAGAGATCTTCTGATGAGATGGAGAAACTATTGTCTTACCAAAGGCGGCTTCTTCAGAGAGCGATGGAGAAGATGCATGTTGATGGGCAGCCCTTTGACCCGGCTTTTGAACGTATTTTTATACCAACTGAAGAGGAGCATATAAGAAATGGAAATAGCCTTTCTCATCTAGCGCTCACAGATATGATTCTTTTTGAATATAAAACTAAAGAAGTGCCTGTAAAAGATCAAGAGGCTTGCATAGCAGAAATAGACAATCTTCCAACTTATACAGTGCAAGAAATATGCGCTAAAATTGAAGCAGATTTGCTAGAGCATCCAATTAAAGAGGTAGATCTTCATAGTTTTGCACATCTTTTAAAAAAATTAGGCGGTTTTGCTTCCTCTTCTGCTTGCATTGAACAGGAATGTACTATTGAAAAAGAGAAGTTTAAGTGCACAGCTATAACTTTGAGAAATCATCAGGATCTAGTAAACGAAAAATATGAACAGCTTTGGGTAAAATATGGGGGATCCCATGAATGTCCTAAATGCGATTATCCTGTGTCTTGGTACCAAAAGAAAAAGTCTTCTGATGAGCTGGAAAAACAGCTATTGCATCAAAAACAGCTTCTTCAAAAAGCTGTAGAGAAGATGCATATTGATAAAGTTCCTTTTGATCCGCTTTTTAAACATATTTACATACCAACTGAGGAAGATCGTAAAAGAAATGGAACTCCTCTCTCTGCTATAGCTCAAACAGATAGCATTCTTTTTGTGTATAGGACCACAGAAGCAGATCATCTTCCAACTTATGCGGTGGATGAAGTATGCAAAGCAATTGAAGCAAGCGTTATTCCTCACACAGAAGAAATAACCCGAATAAACAAAAAATTTCCCATAACTACGAGGTTGAAAAATAATCTTGCAAATTTTTTTCCTTTACAGGGCGAATAATCAAGAATACTTTGCATTTTTTCGCTCTAGGAACCAGAAAAGTCTTGCAAATACTCCGGAGTAGTTTAAAACCCAAATGATTTAAACTCACCTTACGAACTCTCTATAGAGAGCGTGATTTTTATGAGAGACAGTTTCCTCTATACGTGGTTAAGTTGCTATGCTCAATTCTACATTGTGAAAAACAGAGCAGTTCTTTATAAAAAGAGTATGATAGAAAAATCCACTGAAAGCCCCGTGAAAAGTTTTAATCGCGCGGATCATTTGGCCAATGAGAGAACTTTTTTGGCATGGATTAGAACCAACCTTGGAATAATGGCATTTGGGTTTGTTGTCGGAAGGTTTTCCTTTTTCATGCAACAAACAGCATTTTTTTTAGGAGAATCAAGACAGTCACCTTCACAAGGGTATTCTTCTCTATTTGGTATGTCTTTAGTAGGTGTTGGAGCTATACTTTGCATCTTTGCGTTTTTTAAGTTTAAAAAGATAGAGAGACAGATTAATAACGACATCTATCAGTCCTCAACTTGGCTTAATGCTCTGCTTGCACTGTTTGTCTTTTTTATAGGTGTCTTTTTGGTCATTTATTTCATAAATTCATATACGGTACAAGCTTTAACGGATCACTTTTAATAGCTGCTCTAATGGTTTATCATCCTGTTTAAACCTTTTGATAGTTTTATCTTTTACAAATGTGGTTTTCTGTTCCCAAGGAAAAGGATGTTTAGCTGGAGGAATCGGAGTTTTCTGCAAAGATTTACATTTAGGGATCAGGATATTCAATGGGTTTTTATTTTGTTGGCAAATAAATAACGCTGCAATTTTAGCAGCTGCTTTCTTGAGATTGATTTCTGGATTTTCTAAACTACCTTCTAATTTAAGAGCTAAGACGTAATTAGAAGGAAGGTTGGGAATTTGAAAGGCTTTATTTAAGGTAGAAGCAGGTAGGCCAACTTTCATTTTAAGCAAGTCATCTTTTACTTTTCCCCAAATGGCTATTTCGTACAAATCTGCTAATAACAGCTCCACTCTTTCCAGTGTAATTAGAGATTTATCTACATGCATAATAATGGGTGCTATCCAAAGATTGAATGTAACAGTTGCATCAAACTGATGTATTTTTAGTAAATTAAATAAAGAGGAAGCAAAACTTTGCTTATAACAAAGCATCTTTCCCATTTCTATTTCTAGTGTAGGGATGACCCATTGTCTAGAGTGAAATGGATAGGAAAAAGAGAGGGTTTCTCCAGCTGCAACCTTAATAGAAATAGGATTTTTAGGTTGTAAACTGGGAAAAAATTCTTGTAATGCATAAGTTCCTGCGTCTTTGTTTAGCTGACAATAGAGAGGTTTATCTAATGTGATTGCTTCTTTTTGTAGCTGTCCTTCTAAAGAAAAAGAAGAGTAAGGAGAGAGCATTTCAACCGATAGGGGTCCACTTCTAGCAAGGAGCTTTGTATTTAGAGTAAGATTTATGCTAGGGCCACATAACTTTTGCAAAGAAATTTGAGGGAATAGACCTTCGAGTAAATAGGTAGGTAGTTCTAAAGCTTTTATCTCTACACCTAGAGCCTCTGTTTGTTTTGTCCAAGAGATATCTGAAAAAAATGATCCTTGTTTTTTAGCAGAAATAGCGGCTTGTATTTGAGAGGAAATAAGTTGCTCTGAAACCTTTGCCTGGATCTGCAGAGAGGAGATATGAGAAATTTCAGACGAGGAAGCTAAGAGTAGTTTTTCACTTTTCAGCTCAGCATGAAAAACTAGAGAAGGTTTATTAAGTATAGGAAAAAACCCCTTACCCTTTGTGTTTAGGGATAATTGATGGATCATACCGTGAAATACACTCGGTTCTACAAGAGTTAATGCGGGTAGCTTCATTAAAGATCTGATAAAAGTATAATTATCTTGTGTAAGCGTGAAAGATAAAGGAACAGCATTAGCTGTCAATTGCTCTTTCTTTTGATCCCAATGAGCAGAGCCTTGTATTTTTACTAAAGGGCTTGATAGGTCAAAAGTATAAAGTTGTTCTTTTACATCTAATCTAAGATCAAATACATCGCCTATAAAAGGTCTTATAGAGGAATCTTGAGTGAAAAGGCTCAAAAATTCAGTGGATAGATTTGTGCAGGTTGTTGTAAGGGTTAAAGGCAAGGGGTATGCTTTTTTAGAAACAAGAAAACTGCCTTGCAGATGAATAGAGCCTTTAGTTTGATTTTGTAGGCTAGTAGCTTGCAGAACTAAATTGCCTAAATCTTGCTGTCTAGTCCATTTAAGATCAACATGATCAAATTGCATACTGGGGTAATCTAAGGGAATAACTGTAAAAGAGCCTTTTGTTACTTGTAGAGTTTGCACAGATTGAAAGATATCAAAAGAAAAGCGCTTTGGTTTTTTATGACTTGGAAAAGAGCTGGGGGGAATAGGCGATTTTTCCTCCCAAACCACCTTAGGCTCTATCACTTCTAGGTTTTTAATTTTATGGAATAACAAAATAGAAATAAGCGAGCTATCTATGGTAATCTCAGGACTGCTAAACCAAGGCTGATTCTGTTTATTTATTTCCAGTTGCAGGATTTTTTGTTTACCAAACCAGCTTAAATGCAGCTTGGTTAATTGGATTTTTTTTCCTAAAGAAGAAATGAGTAGTTGAGTTCCTAATTTGGTAGATAAGAAAGTAGGTAAAAAAAACAAAGAAAAACTAAGAACAAGAATGATACCGTAACATATTTTTCGCATAAAACTAGTTTTTTTCTATTGCATAGACTCTAATGGATTCTTCTCTGCCGGGCAAGGTAATAGGGCCTAGGCTTTCAGCAGAAAATTCTTCTTTTATAGCTTGGTAGGTATCTTCACTGATTAAAATGCTTCTGTTCATGGATTTTGTCATTTGTTCTAGTCTAGAAGCAATATTTACGGTATCTCCAATGGCTGTGTAATCCATCCGCTTGTCAGAGCCTACATTACCTACAATAGCAAATCCTGTATGGATGCCGATCCCTACTTGAATATTTGGCTGTTTCCATGTTGTATTGAGTTTTTCCAGTGCTTTTTGCATGGCAATTGCTGTTGTAACAGCATTCTTTTCCTGGATTTCATCGTCCAAAGGAGCACCAAACTCCACCATTAAACCATCTCCAATAAATTTATCCAGAGTGCCTTTATGCTCAAAAATAATATCTAACATAATCTTAAAATACTCATTGAGCAAAGCGACAACCTGCTCAGGTGGTAGACTCTCTGATAGATGGGTGAACTGACGAATATCAGAGAAAAGCACAGTGATTTTTCTTCTTTCTCCCTCCAATTTGGTAGGTTTGGTAGAGGATAAAATCTTTTGCAGGACATGGTCTGAGACATATCTTGAAAAATTCACCTTTAGGCGCTCTCTTTCTTGCAGACCTTTTGTCATTTGATTGATAGCATCACCAAGCTCTTCAAATTCATCATGTGTTTCTAAGCATGCTTTGCAAGCAAGATTGCCTTTTTCAATTTGTTTAACACATCCAATCAGATTATCTAAGGCCAAAGTGACTCGTTTTGCAAAAAAGGATGCTATGACAAAAGCTAGAATAACAGCTAGTATAAAACTAACGCATATATAGGGGACAAAACGCATCAGGTCTTTGAAAAGAAACTGAGTGGGGATATTTGCTCCTATAGATGCAATATAATTGCCTTCCCCGTCAATTATAGGAGCAAAAGCCGTGATCCAGCTACCCTCATCTTCTCGGATAATCGTTTTTTTTACATGGTGTTTAGAAAAATGAAATAAAGAGCTTTTATGTTCTGTGTGAAAGGGTTGTTTAATAACGGCTTGGAATTCAGGATCTTCTTCTGCATCTGCCAAAAAAAAGGCAGAATGAGTGTCTTTAGGATTAGCTGTGATTAGATAGAGATACTTAATATAGACAACATTTCCTCGATTAGCATCTCGAACTTTTCTTAATTGCAAACGGAAATGATCATAGGCAGGGTTGTTTTGAGTGGGGTTTGCAATAAGAGCTTTGATTTGATTTACATCTAGTAATGCAGCAGTAGTGGCAGCAACCGTTAGAGCTTTATTCTGCTCTCTAGAAAATGAACTGTATTCAAGCTCTGTCAAAAGAATACCAAAACCAAAAATTAAACAGGCTACAGAAGTGATTACAAAGGCAAAATAGAGCTTTGTACGATAGTTCATAGCATCCCTTGATAAGAGCATCTTAAATGCAATGTAATCGCTTGTTTATTTTTTGACAATTCTTTGGTTTTTTAAAAAATTAGTAATTTTATAATACTTAAAAATTTATATAATTATTAATAAGTTGGAATATTATTCAGTTTATTTTATTATGTATGAATATAATTTAAAATAAATGATATTATGACTAGTTATGTGACTTCTAAAGATGTATTAAACAATACGAATATCCCTATTCAAATAGGGGAAATTTCTAGCACCACCTCTAATCTAACTGATTGTAAAAGAAAAAATCCTAGTTCTGTTTCTTTACCTCATAAAATGATTAAAACCGGTCATTATGAAGAATCAAACGTAGATCAATCTGAGATTGATCATTTGTTTCAGAAAATATTTGACTTTTGTACAGAGGTTAAAAAAGATCAGGATAAAAGCTCAAAGTTAATTACTCTAGATTCCTTATTTTCTGAAGAAAATCTCAATCAAACCCTAAACTCTTTGTTTACTAAAACCTTGTTAGAAAAAACCAAAAAAGAAGGAATACGCAGCTCTTTAGAGCAAGATCCCTGTTGTGGTGAGTATTGGAAAGAGTTACATGCTAAATCCCGTAAAACACTCTCCTTAAAAGACCTTCAAAAACTTCATTTTTGTTTAGAAGCCTCTTCCCTAGACCAGAGACTACAAGAACTTTTAATTCCTATAAAACTAAATAAGGTGTTCTAAGGATATGACGACAAGCTCTACGCACTCTCTAGCAAATCCTTCTATTTCTATGAGAAATGAGCTAGGGCTAACTATTCCATTGAATGGAAAATCCTATCATCTTAAAATTTATTACAAAGAGTCAGATTCAGCCCAAGAAGAAGAGATTGCTAGCAGCTGTTTAAATCCATGCAAAAGTAATTTTCAGTATCTTCTTTGTCGGCAAATCAAAGAGCCGTGTAAAACAATTAATATATCAAATTTTATTGCAAAGTCCGTTTGTGAAGTTGAAAATACTCAAGGAGTAATAAAATCAGTTGCTGGATTTAGCTTGGCGGGATCTTCGTGCTCTAGAGTTTTTCAGAACCTTCTTAATAAAATGAATAGCATAAGGGATAAAGCTCTAAATCAAAAAGATACGCTAAGCTCTTCGTTTATTAAAATTTTTCTAGAAGATACCCAGATAAGAAAACGCAAAATTGCAGAACAATCTCCTCAAAATCCACATATAGAAAATCTTAAAAAACTAAAAGCATGCGGTAAGGAACAAGTAATAGGTTTAGATAGGTTAGGAAACAATTGTTGTGTAAATGCAACCTTGCAAATTATTTTAAATAATTCGGAATTAAGAAATATATGGGAAGAATACTTTCAGGAAGTAGCAACTATGTACTACGAAGCCTTGTCTAAAGGACAAGAGTCAGCCCCTAACACTATTGGTAATGAGTTTCGAAAGCAATTGCAAAAATCATCCGCTAATTTAATTGATAAAGACTCAACTGCTCAAGATGACCCAACTGCTTTTCTTGAAGTATTTTTTAATATCTGCAAAGAAAAGCTTTCTCATGTGGAAGTCAGATTTGAAAGAATGAAATATAAGCAAGTGGGAGATGGAAGGATAGACCCTAGTATTCAACAGCCTGAAAATCATAGACAGTTTCGGATCTCTATAAATAACCAATTCAACCAAAAAGCAAGCTTGGAAGAACTTTTAATAAAGCACTGCTCAGAGGTTAATGAAATAGAAGAAAATGGTATAAATGTAAAATACACATCTGAAGATCAATATGTCTCTTTACCTAACCATCTTATCATTGACCTATTCACAAATAATAGAAGAGATGCTTCTGCTGTTTGTATCCCAACAAATCTTTGTTTTCCACAAGATCTTTTAAAGGATAGGCATTCTGCTCATACATATGATCTGGAAGCTTTTATTGTGCATTTAGGAGAAACTGATAAAGACGGACATTATGTTGCCTATCGAAAAGTGAACAATCAATGGAAAAAGTTTGATGATCATGTAGTAACAGATATTAATGAAAATCAATTACAACAGGTTTTAGGAAATTTTCAAGAAGAACAGCTAGATTCTTCCCATCCTTATGCTGCTTTTCAAGAAAGGAGTGAATATCGGCAAACTGGTAGTCATACACTAATAGATTTTGATGATGAAGATGACCAAGAGCTTTATGGAAATTTTCAAGAAGAACAGCTAGATTCTTCCTATTCTTATGCTCAGAAACTGGATAATCCCACAGTTTCCTCAATAGATTTTGAGAATGAGGCTCACCTGGGAGAGCTTTTAAAAAATTACCAAGAAGAAAAACCTAGAGGTTTCCTTCATGAATTGCTAGCAACAGCTAAATCTATTTTTTTAGATGATTCAAATCCTTATGTCTGCATGCTTTCTTATTCTAAAAAGCAGACTTAATTTAAGGTTTTATTCAATGGTTACCATCTTTGTAAGACCTTAATTTAACATTTTCTTTACAAGATCTTCATTATAAGATCTTGTTTAATCTCACATTTATAATAATTAAGATTAGATTAATAAATGGTTTAAATTTTATTATAAATATAAGTCGTTTATTATTTAATTTTTATGAAAGCAATATACTAAAATTATTAGTATTTGTTTTTAATTTCAAATTAATTGAAATTTTATTCTGTTTGTTGTATAATATAGTAATAATAAACTAAATAAAATGTGATAATATGACAACAACACGCTCTATGAGCTCTGAAAAATCTTTCTATACAGCGCACTCTTTTCTTAGTTCTGAAGAGAAGTTGAATCCTATTGTCAACTTAAATGGAAAGTCATACCACCTTACGGTTTATCACAAAAAGCCAGGTTCAGAGTGGAAAGAGATTACCCAGAGCTATTTAAAGCAGGCAAAAGGTATTGACTTACAAAAAACGTTTCAAGAACACATCAAATTTCCATATAAAAATATTGAAATAACAACTTCTGTCGATCTAAAAGCGAACTTTACTTGTAAAGTTAAAGAGATAGACGGAACTATGAGAAAATTAGCTGGATTTAGTCTAACAGAATCTCAAAGCTCAAGGGTTTTTGGAACTCTTAAAAGAGTTAAAGAGTTAAAAAGTATATTAAGCAGTTCTTCATCGTCTTTGTCTAAAGAAAATCTAGAAGCTCTAAACTCTTCCCTTATTAAAATGTCCCTAGAGCAAATCAAAGCAGAAAGGGTAAACAGCTTTTTAGAACAAGGGACTATAAACAATAAACCGGTAGGCTTTCAAAATAAATCGATGAACTGTGGATTTAATTCTTGTTTGCAAATGATATTAAGCGAGCCAGCATTGCTCAATATTTATACTACAGTTGCTAGATACTATGCTAAAAGCACAAAAGCAAAAGATCAAGAATGTGGAAATTGGATGCTTTCTATTCTAGACTCCTATGATCAAGCGGTTGAAGAGCAAAAATCTATTCCAAAAGAAGTGTCTAATAACTTACGTCTTGCAATGCATTATTTAAATAAGGAAATCAGTTCAAATTATAACAAACAAGAGGACGCAAGTGAGATTTTAACAATTCTTTTTACAGAATATGATGATATTCTTAAGAAACAAAAATTAACGAATACCTCTTCAATAAACTATAAATTCAAAAATGTGACACATTATCAATCTAGAACAGCTCTTAAAGAACTACCCCATAAAGATTGTTCATCTTTACACACGGATAATACATATAGAAAAGAAAGAACTAATTATGGAATTAAAATTAACTTTGATGCGAAACAAAAAGATTTTACATTAAGCTCACTGCTAGAGAAACATTTTTGTGATAAAGAAATAGGTATAGGTTCAGAAACACGTCGATATCTGGTAAATGGAGTTTATACTGAGGTATCTCCAATAAAAGAAGAAATAAGACTGGATGTGCTACCTAAGGATTTATTCATTAATTTTGCACGGTTTAAGCCAGATCGGACTAAGCTTACTAACCCTATTGAAGTTCCTGAACAACTAGATGCAAAACTACTTAATGTTAAAAATTCTCCTTCTGGACTCTATGAACTAAGCTCCTTTATTGTTCATTCAGGAGAATCTCTAAATAGCGGTCATTATATGGCATATAAAAAAGTCCAAGATCAATGGATGGCATGTAACGACGGAAGGGTTTCTTATATTAGTGAAAAGCAGATGTTAGAAGCTGCAAAAAACAGCTATATTTGCTTTTATAGATTAAAAGACCTACCTATTCCACAGTTACAGACTTAGCAAGATTACGAGGTTGATCGATATCAGTGCCTTTTTCAACTGCTATATAATAGGCGAAAAGCTGGGTAGCTACTGAGTATAGAATACAAGAGAGGGCATCTGGTGAGGAAGGAAGCCAGATCACCTGATTGGTAATCAAAGAAACATCTAAACAGCTTTTGGGTGCAAATGCTAAAATAGGTGCATTTCGAGCTTGAATTTCCATTAAATTACTCAACATTTTTTCTATGGTATGTTTATTGCCACATAAGGCAATAACAGCTAAAGACGGATCAACAAGGGCAATAGGTCCGTGTTTCATCTCTCCTGCTGGGTAGGCCTGCGCATTGATATAGCTAATTTCTTTAAGCTTTAAAGCAGCTTCTAAGCTAGTGGGATACATATAACTGCGTCCTAAAAAGAAGAAGTGCTGCAAGCGTGCATATTGTTTAGCAAAAGAGGAGATGATTTCTTTTTGTTGTAAGATAGCTTCTATGTGTCTGGGGGTAGCCTCTATTTCACGAACCCAATACTGTCCTGTTTTTAGATCCATTTGCCGCAGTCTTGCCATCTGAAGACTAAATAAAAAAAGAACGATGAGTTGATTGGTAAAGGCTTTTGTCGAGCAGACACTAATTTCTATTCCTGCTTTTAAAAATAGTGTGGAATCTGCTTCTCTTACTAAAGTGGAATGAGCTACATTGCAAACTCCTAAGACTTTTGCACCCATTTTTTTCACTTCTCTAACAGCAGCTAGGGTGTCTAGGGTTTCTCCTGATTGGCTAATTGCAATGACTAATGTTTCTTTAGAGAGGATGGGGTGACTATAGCGAAACTCTGAAGCAATATGAGCTTGAGTGGGAATTCGCGCTTTTTCTTGAAGAAAAGAAGCAGCGAGTAGCGCTGCATGCCAAGAAGAGCCGCAAGCGATAATTAAGATTTGGCGCACTTCTACTAATTCTTCCGGCGTAAAGAGAAGCTCTTCAAAAAAAGCAGTACCTTGTGCATGTAAAAGTCGGTTGTGAAAAGCTTGTTGGATCACTTTAGGCTGCTCAAAGATCTCTTTGAGCATAAAATGAGGATAGCCATTTTTAGAAATGAGTGTTTTTTCTATTTCAAAGTGCTCTGTTGGCTTGTTAATTTGTGTATGTGTATTATCGAATACTTGGATTTTTTGAGAAGAAATGCAGGCTATTTCCTTGCTATGTAAGAACATTACTTCTAGATCTGTTTCACAAAAAGCATTGGCATCTGAGGCTATAAATACTTCCTCAGATGCGAAATTACAACCAATAGCAATGGAGTTTTGATAGGCAGCTGCAATGATTTGATCTGGATGGTCTTTGTGAATGATAGCAATTGCCCAAAAGCCTTTGAGCAAAGAAATAGCTTCCTTTACCGCAGAGAGTAGATCATTTTGGTAAAAATGAGAAATAAGCTGCGCTATTACCTCTGTATCTGTATCTGAGTAAAAGTGCCTGCCTTTTTCTTTTAGCATAGAGCGAAGAGCAAAGTGATTTTCAATGATCCCGTTATGCACAACAGCTAAGGACTGGGTTTGATCAAAATGAGGATGCGCATTTTCCTCTGTGGGTTTACCATGAGTAGCCCAACGAGTATGAGCAATAGCAAGATGTAGTTGATGGTTTTGACAGCGCTCAATTACCTGTTCTAAAGCACTTAGCTTACCCACTGCTTTGTAGGTGACTAACATCCCTTTTTCTACTCCAGCCACTCCTGCAGAATCATATCCACGGTATTCGAGTTGCTTTAGTCCTTTTAGGCAGGTTTTTGCAGGATTGCGCGGTCCAATATATGCAAATATACCACACATAGTCTTATCTCTTTTTGTTTTTAAACTTAAGGTTAGCAGATTAGAGTACTTTCTAAAAGCGGATTCGATATACTAAGCATCATTTAAAGGAGGTTTTCATGTCTTTTGTTCCTAAAAAAGTTTCTGAATCTGCTATTAATGATCAAACTTACAAGGTGTTTCCCAATGATCTTAATTCTAACGATACTGTATTTGGTGGGTTAGTTATGTCTATCTTAGATCGTGTTGCTTTAGTGGTTGCAGAAAGGCATAGCGAGCGTATTTGCGTAACAGCATCGGTTGATTCTATGCATTTTTTGGGACCAGCCCGTAGAGGGGATATTCTGATCTTTAAGGCAGCGATTAATCGTAGCTGGAAAACATCTATGGAGATTGGCGTAAAAGTATTAGCAGAGCACTATACTACAGGACATAGCAAACATATTTTATCCGCCTATTTTACTTTTGTAGCACTAGATGGTACAGGAAGCCCTGTGGAAGTTCCGCAAGTAACTCCAGAAAGTGCTTTGGAAAAAAGGCGTTATCAGGAAGCAGATGATCGTAGACAAAGGCGTAAAAAAGAAAAAAAAGAACGAGAGAGAAAACGTCAAGAGATGAACTTTTAAATCTTGCGCGCAACAAGAGTCATAAAGAGAGGGAACTCTTTGCGTGAACGATTCTCCATGGTAGCCATTTTTCCTTGGCTTTTCTTATTCGAGCACCATTCTTGAATGATATCAATCGTGAAGCCGCTTTCCTTTAAGAGAGTACTATAAGTAGATAATGGATAATGAAATGACCAAGTTGTCTCTGACTTAGTTTTAAGACTAGGATGTGTCTGAATGGGGATTTTCAAAGGCGTCATGTAACAATCCATGCGGCGATACTGTAGCTTTTTTTCTAGGTCTACACCCCAGCTCGATTGCCTAGGAATGCGAAAACTAGGATGGTTTAGAACTAAAATTAGCGGAGCGTTTTTTTTAAGATGCTCCCAGGCTGTTTGCAGTATGGGGGCAATAGAGGACATATTTTGCAATGCGAGTATACAACATGCATGACTGCACAACATTTTTGGAATTGGTAGGACATCGGTAAAATCATGCACAAAAAATTGATGGTTATCGGATGCATTTTTTTGAGCCGATTGAATTAAAGAGGGGGAAGCATCGACTCCGATGTATTTCATTTCCTTAGGTAAATGACGAGATAATACCCCTTGTCCACAGGCAAGGTCTAATAGGAATCCATCGGGATCTGGATATTGTTTTAGCAGATCCAAAACTCCAGGGATAATGATTTCCCGATGATAGTAATGTCCTTCCACGCTAACTAATTTATCATACCAAGCTGAAGAAGATTCCCATGAAGTGTCTTGCTTATTCTTGTTCATGAGGCAAAAGATGTTTCCAATGAGGTTTTTGAAAAAAGAGTATTAAGGAGGGGGCAAAGCAACCAGCTAATACGCCTACAATTAAAAAACCCTCATAAAATAAAAAGCTACCCGTTTCTATTTGAGAGGGAGGAACAAAGCCAATTGTTATAGCAAAAAAAGAACTTAGGATTCCTAATCCTGAAATTAACCAAATCCCTAATTTTCCACCAGGTACTAAGTAAGAGCGCTCGATATGAGGTTTAGTGTAGCGCAGTTTAATCGCAGAGGCAAATAGCAAGATGTACATGATCAAATATAGCTGAGCTACGATCACAGTTAAAATCCAAAAGGCACTGCTAACACTGGGCATACAGACAAATACAAGTGATAGAAAGGTGACAATGGTAGCTTGTAAAATAAGCAAATTGATAGGAACTGCTTTTCGATTCACTAAGCGAAATACAGGAGGCAAATCTCCTGATTTAGCTGCAGCTAAGAGACCTTTAGTCGGGCCTACAATCCAAGTGCTCATAGATCCAAAAGCTCCAATGGCAACAAGGGCTGCGATATAGGGTGTAAACCAGTTTAAGTTATATCTGTCAAAAAAATGCACAAAAGCCTGCATTGAGCCTGCAACTAAACTGATTTCTTTTTGTGGAACAACACTAGCAATAGATAATACGCCTAAAACGGACATGCTCAAAATGATAACTACGGAAAGCAGGATTGCTCTTGGATAATTTCTTTGTGGATCTTTTACATCTCTAGCATGAGCTGCGGACATCTCCATTCCACAAAAAGATAGAATGACTCCGGTGAAAAATACCATGCTATCAATAGAGGTGATATTTGGAACTAAATGTTGCCAATCTAAAACAATTTCTAGAGGATTTCCTTGAAAGAACCAAAAACACCCAAGGCCAATAATGAGGATTCCAGGAATGAAAGATCCAAACACTACGCTAATAGAGCTAATTAAGCTCGAGGCTTGCATGCCCATTAAGTTTAACAAGGTAGCCGCCCAGAAGGAAATGAGAACAACTGTCAAGGTATACGTGGTATTGCCAGCTAATTCTGGTTTAAAAAGATAAGCTAATGTAGCTGCGATAAAGGAGAGAATAGTAGGATACCAGATCACATTTTCAATCCATTGAAGCCAGATGGCTAAAAACCCTATTTTTGGACCAAAAGCTTCTTTTACCCATACAAATACTCCTCCTGCTTGGGGCCAACCGGTAGCGAGTTCTGCAGATACAAGCGATAAAGGTAAAAAAAAGACAAGAGCTGCTAATAAAAGATAAAAAATAGATGCAAAGCCATATTCTGCTGTAATGGGCCAGTTTTTCACGCTCCCAATAGCAGCTAAATTAATCATAGCTAAAGCAAAAACGCTAATACAGCGCTTCGGAGAAAAATTTTTTTTCATAATCAGATTTCTTATATTAAAAGGAATATATATTATCTAAAAAATAGAATAAAGTACAGTTATTAGGAGATTTTCTTTGATTAATCAAGAGTCTTTAGATGCATTGAAACTGGCTCAATACACTTCTTATTTTAAGAAGCCGCTTTATCAGGGTTATGCATTCTCTCAGTTTCCTCAAACCATTATTAATTTGCTAACCAAACAGTCTAAAGGAGGCCTACCAAAATCTGCAATAGCGGATAGCTATGGAGATTATGATGGTGTAGTACTTTTTCTTATTGATGGTTTTGGTTGGGAATTCTTTGAAAAATTTTTACCCTCTTGTCCTTTTCTAAAGCGAGCTGCAGAAGAGGGGATAGTTTCTAAAATCTCTTCTCAATTTCCTTCTACAACAGCTGCGCATGTAACTACAATACACACAGGTCTAAATGTAGGAGAAGCAGGAATTTATGAGTGGTTTTATTATGAGCCCATCGTAGAGAAAATCATTACCCCCTTGCTTTTTTCTTACGCGGGAGATAAATCTGCTGACCGATTAACCCCTAAGTATGATCCTAAACAGATTTTTCCCTTTAAGACATTTTATCAAAAATTGCTTATGCACAATATTGCAAGCTATGTATTCCAAAGCGATAAGATTGCTCATTCCTCTTATTCTAAAGCTTTGTGTGAAGCAGCAACGATGGTTCCTTATACAACATTTCCTTCTGCTTTAGATTCATTGGTAGACTTATGTTGCAATCCTAAGCAAACCCCTTTTTATTGTTTTGTTTATCTTGCAGATATCGATTCAATGGGACATCGACATGGCATTACATCTGATTTTTTCTCTAACGCTGTGATGGATTGTTGGAAACTCATTGAAAATCACTTTTGGACACCTCTTCGCAAGTCAGGAAAGCGCATTGCTACTTTGTTTACAGCAGATCATGGAATGAGTCCTGTAGATCCTGGTAAAACACTTTATTTGAACCAACTTGCTCCTTCTATTCTTCCAGCTCTAAAAAAAGATAACCAAGGTCGGATATTAGCTCCTGCTGGCTCTTGTAGAGATTTATTTTTACATGTTCAAGAAGAAAAATTGTTAGAAACCGCAAGCTTTTTAGAAAAAAAGTTAAAAGGCATAGCTGATGTTGTTTTGACTAAAAAAATGATGAAGGAAGGATTTTTTGGTGTAGCTTCAGAAAGGCTGCAACAAAGAATAGCAAATCTAGTCATCCTACCTTATTACAAAGAAGCTGTTTGGTGGTTTGAAAAAAACCGCTTTGAGCAGCATTTTTTTGCAGCTCATGGAGGACTAACCCCTCAAGAAATGGAATCTATCTGTCTCTTTTTACCACATGTATAAAAAAAGCCTTGTTTCTTTCTAAAAAACAAGGCTTTGAGTCGTTAAAGATTTAGAGCCATCTTTTTAAGGAAACCCAGTTTGTTTTATTTCTTGTTTTATTAATTAACTCATGTGAGTTATTTGTATCAGTAACAGATCCAGATCTTTGTAAAACTACAGTATCTTTAACATGCCATTCTTTCAGATCTCCATCTTGCACAAATAAGCAGGGACCATTTTTAAGAATTACAATATTTTCAAGGTAATCTATCGATAGTATGGTGTATGTATTTTGATTTGAGCTCTTACAAGCAAAGTTAGCTCGCACAGATTTATTATGATTAGTAAGGGTATATTCAAGACTTTCTCCGCGCATAGTATATTTTGAGAAAATGCTTGTTTTATCTATAGTAATAAGATCGTCTTCTTGCCAATCCTTTACAAGATTAACATCGGCTGGTCGGATCTTCCATGTTGTTGTGTAGGGCTCTGTATAAGGTTTTGGGTCTTCATCCCCCAATAATTCTATATGTTGTAGCTCTAGTAATCCTTCAGCTTTATTAAAATAAAGAAAGTGACTTTTGATATTATTTTTAGAGCTTGTTAAAAGATCAGATATATTTGTTTCTTGGCTATTAATAATATATTCATATTGAGGATAAATTAATGCGTCTTCTTCTTCACAGTTAGTTAATAACTGTTGAATTTTATCTAGAGAACTAATACCAGTATTTTCCTCTTGTAATAGGTTTTCCTGTATAAAATGATAGGAAAAATTGTGGATCTCTTCTAATTGATCTCTTAAAAAAGCTTTCTCTTCTTTAGATAAAGATGCTTTTTTTAAGTCATAAGTCTCATGAATGGTGTTCAAACAGTGCTCTACTTGATCAAGTTGAACAACTAGTTTAGCTTTGCTACCTTCATCTAGCTCTTCTTTAGGTTGATACTGTGAACAGACTTTTAAGTCTTTATAAAGTTGGATGAATTGATTTTCTAAAGCTTCCTTGCTAACTTCTTCTAAGCTCTCATTATATGAAATTTCTTCGTCTCTATGATGAGATATAAGGCTTTGTAGTAGCTCAGATTGATGAATTGCATTCATTTTATCCAAACAGTTCCAAATTTGATTAAATTGGTTGTCTAATTCTACTTTCTCTGGAGAGGTTTCGTCTGCGAGGGGCTTAGATGTTGAATCTACCTCTCTTTTAGCAAGATGCAAGGTTCCCTTGTCTAGTTCTGCTGTAGAATTTTCCAGGTCATTTAAAGATGCTCCTGAACCTTCTGCAAGAAAGTTCTGTGAAAAAACCAAAACCTCTTCCAATTGGTGGTTTAAAAAAAGTTGATCATTTTTTGATAAGGGTCTTTTAGATTGATAGAGGTTATGAATTTCATCCACACATTTATAAATTTCCATAAATTGAGTGTCTAACGTAGCTTTACTGCGTTCATCTAGCTCTTCTTTAAATTGGTGCTTTGAAACTGCTTGCAAGTCACGATAAAGCTGAATGAGCTGAATAGTTATCTCTTGTGTTAAATCTTTTTGAAGTTTGCTTTCATCGTATTGGATAGAGATACGTTGTTGATGCTCTGTTATAAATCTTTGTAATAATTCAGATGGATAGATTTCATTTATTTTCTCCAAACGATGCCAAATGTGATAGAACTGTTCACTTAATTCAGCCTCTATAGAGGGTTCAGGGTCGGGTGGAGTATCTGCTACCCAATTATCCTCTTCATCTTCCCAAGTCCCCCAATCTTCATCTTCCAAATCTATATCATCAGGGGCTTTGCTTGTTTCGTTATCCGCAATCATAACAAAGTTATCATCACTACTGGCGTCTGAGTCTGTAGCAACGGCCATTGCTGTTAAGCAAAAATTAATGGATAAGAGCATTTGTATGTATTTTTTTGGCATAAAGCACCCATATTTCGATGATTAGGAAAACTATTTCTCATATTTTTGTTCTAAGAGAGTTAAGTGGTCAACCTAGCAAATTGTTCTTTTGGCGCAAATAAAAAAGTTCTATTTTTTTATTTTTTTTATTTTAAATAGTTATTTTTTATAATAAAAATTATATTAATTTATATAATCTAGTTAATTGACAAATTAAAACTATAAATCTATTATTAAGTTAGCGGAGCTTAAGCTAGAGACCCGTATAAAAGCTTTCCGTAAACAATTTATAGTAAACATGTCTTAAATAAGGAAGGTGTCACATGTCAACTAAGCAATTAGGTGGCCAATCCACTTCAAGAGCCAAACAACTAGGAAATTCTAAATTAAGTAAACAGTTAAATGGTCAAGATACTCCAAATAAAGAACTTGAAACACCAATAAGCAATCCTGTCATTGCTTCTATTACTGAAGTGAAAATAGACAAGGAAGTGAAAGTAGAAAAGGCTCAAACTGTTAGTTCTAAACAGGATTCAAATAATCGTTTTGAGTTCTATGTTGGTAAAGAGCGAATGACGCTGCGCGATGAAGACTTACAAAGAATTAGAGAACTACAAGATGCTAATGATCAACTACAACGTCAAGTTGCCATACAAAAACAAGAGCTATTCCAGGTAGCAGATAGTCTTAAACTATCGGCTGAAATTGAACAATCTATGTGCATGATTGCTCGCAATGCTGGAGAAGTGTTAAGTATTTACTCAGATAATGAGTCACGTTTACGCCGCATCAGTGCATTAGAAAATAAGAATATTAACTTACAACAAGATATGTCAGATGTGCTTGGCAGAGTTGCTACTTGTCATGAGATGCACCAAAAAACACAATTTGCAAAAGAGTATTTTCTAAAAAAAGCAGAATACGACAGAAATACAGCTGAGATTCAGAGACTAAGATAGAAAAACCTTTTCAAGACATGTATGCTATAAGAACCTCATATGAGGTTCTTAAGTTTTTATCTTTGAAGCAGTTTATGCACTAAAACAACTAATTGGCCTGAATATTCGTAGTTGCATTTTATGCATCTTTTATGATGTTCGATACGCTCAATTACATCTTGATTAAAAAGAAAAGAGCCTTCTATGAATCCGGCTTTTTGACTAAATTTAAGCAAAAGATCTTCTTGCAGGTTAGGAGGATACTTTTGGAGTAGGACTTCTAAAGTATAAGCATATTTAGCTAAAGCCTGCTTTTCTTTGGAAGATAGAGCAATCCCTTTATCTATAAGTATTTGCAATTGCCTACAAGCTTCTTTAGCTAAATCGCTATTAAAAGAAGCTGCCATATCAATTCCACAAAATCGATCTGTAACAGAGTCGTAAAACAGATTAGGAGGGCTTCTATCAGCATTGCCTACAAAAGTATCTAAAGCAATAATTCCAGCTAAATCAGAGTGCTTAGCCATTTCTTGAATAATAGTTAGTGTTAATCCTGTTTCTTCAGGAGACAAGACACCCCATTTTTCCTCTTTAGGAGAATTCTTTCTACGAAAACGTTGATGGATATCAATATTTTGATAAGAGCCTTGTTGGTCAGTGCTTTTTCCTAACGCCATTTTATGTAATGTAGCCGGAAAGCCCCTCTTTATTTTTTGAGGAGAAGACGCATTTGGTTCAATGATGATTACTCGATTCATCGGAGTTTGGATTGTCTCAGCCATATGACAGGCAACGGCATCCAAAACCAGTAAAAATTGTTCATCACCGGAGTCTTCCTTGATCTGCTTAAGAACAAAGTTATTCCCAGAAGGATCCTGAAAAAAGGAGATAAAGCAGTCATCAACTTCCCAAGTTTTTAAGCTAATGAGAGTTGTAAAATCTACATCAAAACCTGCAAATAGAGCTGTGCAAGTTGTTAACAAAGAAAATAGCACTTTTTTAATCATAAAAATCTCTTTTTTGACTTTGAAAAAGAAAGAATGCCGAGTTATTTTCTAGGATTTATCCATACAGAAAAAAATGGGTCATGCCTTGTTTTTTAAAAGATTTTGAATATCAAACAGTTTCTATTTCAATGACATTGAAAGCAAGCATATTATCGATCAGCAAATCCTTATCCAAATCACACGGTCATACTTACATTAGTGAATCTTATCCGAAAGAGATCGTTGCTTTAAGAAGATACAGCAATAAATTATTTTAGAGCAAATTGTGCTATTCCCCACTTTTTCTACCTATTAGCAGGGATGCAATTCGTCTAGTTTTAAGGCATTATTATTTCAGAAGGTAAAGGGCGTAGCGCAAAATGGGTTAAAAAGCAAATATAGCTGAAGTCATAACTTTTAATAGATCTTTGTATTTATGAGTGTTTTATGACATCTTTTTGTTGTCAGATGATAAAGGACACTTTCCTTATTGAAAAAAAAGTGTCCTGGGATATGCCCAGAATAGGACTCGAACCTACATGCCTTGCGGCACCAGAACCTAAATCTGGCGTGTCTACCATTTCACCATCTGGGCAAAGAAGTAATTTAAAGAAAAGAGGCTCTTTTGGTCAACTGATTTTTAAATGGTTGTTATTTTAACCCTTTTAACCTCATACTCAAGCGAAAAAAAAGAGTAGAACCCCCATGTTACCCGAAAATCCTTTGCGTAAGGCTCGTGAAAAATATCTTCCTATACTGCCTAGTTTGTTGCAGCAAATAGATAATGTTGAATGGGTAAATGATAAAAATATTTCTTTAGAAAATGAAGAAATTCGCTCTATTTTCCCCTTAACATTTGGTCAACCTATTTTAAGGGCTCAAAAAAAAGAGAGTGCAGCAAATCGCTTGCTAAGAGTGGGTGTTGTTTTTTCTGGAGGGCAGGCTGCAGGAGGACATAACGTCATTACAGGTCTTTTGGACGCTTTGATTTTACTCAATCCAGAATCAAGACTGTTTGGGTTTTTAGAAGGCCCTGAGGGGATTATAACGAGTAAGTATAAGGAATTAACTAAAGAGCTTGTTCAGTCTTATCGCAACCAGGGAGGGTTTGATTTAATCGGATCAGGAAGAACTAAACTAGAAACCCCGGAGCATCTAGCCTCTGCTTTACATACAGTTGAATCCATGCAATTAGATGGTTTGGTTATCATTGGAGGGGACGATTCAAATACCAATGCCGCTATTTTATCGGAGTATTTTAAGAGTAAAGACTCTCAAACAGTTGTTATTGGGGTCCCAAAAACAATTGATGGAGACTTAAAAAACAATTACGTTGCTACTTCTTTTGGGTTTGACACAGCTTGTAAGGTTTTTTCAGAGGCAATTGGTAATATTGCCAGAGATTGTCTATCGGCTAAAAAATACTATCACTTTATCAAGTTAATGGGGCGATCTGCTTCGCATATTGCTTTAGAATGCGGCTTAAGCACACAGCCAAACATGGTATTAATTGCAGAAGAAGTGGCAGAGAATAAGAAAACTTTGCAACAAATTACCAATCAAATAGCAGATTTAATCTGTGAACGTGCAGAAAAAGGAAAAAATTTTGGAGTGATTCTTATTCCAGAAGGATTAATAGAGTTTATTCCAGAAATTGGTGTTCTGATTCAAGAGTTAAATCACTTACTAGCAGATTCTTCTATAGATGATAAAGAAATTCTAAGTAAGCTAACTGAGAATTCTCGGAAATCCTTTACCTCTTTACCAGAAGGGATCCAGCAGCAACTTCTTTTAAACAGAGACCCTCATGGTAATGTGCAGGTTTCTTTTATTGAGACAGAAAAATTATTGATAGAGACAGTTACTCAAGAATTAAAAAGACGATTAAAAGAGGGCAACTATACCGGTAAGTTTTCTGCTTTACATCACTTTTTAGGTTATGAAGGAAGAGCTGGATTTCCATCTAATTTTGATTGTAATTATTGTTATTCCTTAGGATATACAGCAGCTTTGTTAATTAATCATAAAGCAACAGGATATATGTGTTGTATAACAGGGTTAACGCAAAATCCTATAGACTGGCAGGTTTTAGGAATACCACTTACTTCTCTAATGAATTTAGAATGGCGCAAAGGCAAAAAAAAACCGGTGATTAAAAAGGCTTTGGTTGACCTTTGCTCTAAGTCTTTTAACTTTTATAAACAGCATAGACATGCGTGGAGGTTAGATGATCATTACCTATACCCAGGACCTATGCAGTTTTTTGGAGAAAAGCAACTAACTGATACAACATCTTATTCCTTATCCATTGATGTATAAGCAAAAAAGCTCTTTTACTAATCCCTATGAGAAAAACATTCGACGTGACTTGAAAGATATATTGTTATGGAAATTAGGATATTATGATGATGAAAAGTTAGAGAGTTGCGCGCTTTTTAACTACCCTATTTCTCAAAAGCAAGCCAGCCTTAGCAATCCTTTTGCGATTTGGGTTAATCATAGTACTTTTCTCATTGAAATAGATGGACTGCGCATTTTAACCGACCCTATTTGGAGCAAACGTTGTTCTCCTTTATCTTTTCTAGGACCTAAGCGTTGCCATCCTCCTGGCGTTGCCTTTAGCCAACTTCCGACAATTCACTTAATTCTTATTAGCCACGATCACTATGATCATTTAGATAAACCCACAGTATTAGCTTTGGCTAAGCGTTTTCCACAAGCCACTTGGATGGTACCTCAGCGAGTAAAAACTTGGTTTGATGCCCAAGAAATTTTTCCAGTGTACCAATGTCAGTGGTGGCAAGAAAGAGTACTTGGATTCCCAAATATGGATTCTAAACGAGTAAAAATTACTGCTGTGCCCGCGCAACATTTTTCCGGTAGGAAGCATTGGTCTTTAAATGATACTTTATGGGTAGGTTGGGTTTTAGAATTTTATGAAAAAGATCAATTAGTTAAAAAAATCTACTTTGTAGGAGACACAGGATATAATCCAGTTGATTTTAAACAAATTGGAGAGCGCTTTTCCCCTATAGATCTATCCTTGATTCCCATTGGATCTTATTCTCCTCGTTCCTTTATGAGGCCTGTTCATATTAATCCTGAAGAGGCTGTAATAATTCACAGGGAAGTTGGTTCCAAATTAAGTATCGGAATGCATTGGAAAACGTTTTGCCTGTCTGATGAACCGATGAACCGTCCACCCTATGATTTATATGTGAGCTTAAAAAAACATCAAATAGACCATTCCTCTTTTCTTACTCTGACTCCTGGATATGCGATCAATTTTTAACCTTTTTATGGTTTATTTGCGTTCCAAAATCTTTTTTTTTCAGGAAGAAAAAAAGGTGTTGCAACTATTTTATAGCTGCGATTTATTTCAAAAGTGCGACCTTGCTCTGAAAAAAGTTTACCGCTTCCGCAATCCTTTTACCATTTCAAAAATATTCTTTAAAAAAAAAGAGGCAAAGGAAGTAGATGTTTATGGGGAGATCCCTCTAACATCACTTTTACTCATTGCTAAAGAATGCAAAATAGCGCCTCATGACCATGTATTTGAACTAGGTTGTGGTAGAGGCAGAGCTGCTTTTTTCCTGAGAAATGTGTTGCTCTGCAATGTTACTGCAGTTGACTTTATTCCTTTTTTTGTATTAAACGCACAAAAAATTGTAGAAAGACTTAATATAGAACGCTTAACATTTATATGTAATGATATTCAATACATAGATTTAAGCCATGCTACGTGTATTTATCTTTATGGAACGTGCTTATCGGATAGTGTGATTAAGCAGCTATGTATATCCTTACCTAAAAAAGTCAAGATCATTACACTAAGTTATCCTTTAAGGGATTATCATAAAGAGTTTAAGACACTCAAGCAGTTTGCTGTTCCTGTGCCTTGGGGAAAAATCGAAGTATTCTTAAACCAGAAGTAGATTTGAATCACTTTATTATAGTTTTTTATATAAAAACTATAATCAATCCTTTTAATTTAATAAAAATATTGTTAAATTAAAATTAACAAAGATAATTAATGTTTCTATTTATAAAGAGGGCTTGCTTGGTATTTATGTTCTGAAATAAGAACTCTTTCAACCAAGATTCTCGGGTTTACAGGTCATCGATTAGATGGCAAAGACCATAAGTTAGTGTCATTCACTACTTATCATCCACCCAGTCTGAGAAAACAGGCTCTCTTGACCCTCCCTTTTTCATTCTACTTATGAAGATAAGTAAATGGCTTCTAAGAGGGAGGGTTTTTTTTTCGAAGTTGTTCGAAGTAACTTACCCGTTTCTGCATCTCTCTTTCAAAACCGTAAGACTTAGGGTGATAAAACTTGTGCCTTATCAAATCTTGTGGAAAATAATTTTGTCCCGAAAAAGCAAAAGGTAGATCGTGATCATATTGATACCCTTCTCCATGTCCTAATTCGGAATCGAGCTTTGTGACAGAATTGATAAGAAAAGCGGGTGGCGGAAGGTGAGAGGTTTCTTTAGCTAGTTCTTTGGCTTGATTAAATGCAACATAAAGTGCATTGCTTTTAGGGCTTAATGCTAAGTAAACAGCCGCTTGAGCTAAAGCTAGTTCTGCTTCTGGGGCTCCTAACTGCGCAAATGCTTCCCAAGCGTGAAGGGCAAGCCCAAGCGCTTGGGGATCAGCAAGACCTATATCTTCTACGGCCATACGAATGAACCGACGCGCTAAAAACTGCGGATCTTCTCCTGCATTTAGCATGCGGGCAAGCCAATATAGAGCTGCATCGGGATCAGAACCTCGAATGGATTTATGCAGGGCAGAAATTAACTGATAGTGTTGATCCGATTGTCTATCATATAAGGGAGATTTTTTTTGTAATAGCAAAAGGAGATCTTGTTCTTCAATCAGTTGCTTTTTCGTCAGGAGAGGCTCTAGATTTTCAATTAGGTTAATTAGGTGCCGGCCATCGCCCTGGGCTGCGGTAATTAACATTTCTTTCGCTTTTGGACTGAGTAAAAGCTTTGTGTATTTTTCTTCATACCTACTGATAATCTTATGTAATGAAGAAGAATTCAAAGAATAAAGCTGCAATACTCTAAACCGAGATAAAAGAGCGTTATTTAAAGCAAAGGAAGGGTTTTCTGTAGTTGCTCCAATAAGTATAAATAAGCCTGCTTCTAAATAAGGAAGAAATAAGTCCTGCTGAGCTTTGTTCCATCGATGGATTTCATCTACAAAAAGAATGGTTATCTGCTTTTGCAAAAGGGGATGTGTTTGCAGATCTTGAATGATACTTTTTACATCAGATGTTGCGTGGGAAACAGCGCTCATAGAAATAAAACGTGCATCAAATGCTTTGGAATAAGCAAGAGCAAGAGTAGTTTTTCCCGAACCCGGAGGTCCCCAAAGCAGTAAAGAAAGCGGTTTTTTTTGCAAAAGGGTGGTTTTTATCAATCCCTTTTCTGACAAGAGATGCTCTTGTCCTGCAATTTCATCTAATTGAGTAGGGCGTAAACGCTCTGCAAGAGGAGTTATCATATTTTTCTCTATATTTTTACCTATTATAGATAAAATCCTACATATTAGGATACCGAGCTGTTTTTTTAATGCTTTTTTTGCACCCAACTAGGTTTACGGCGTGCATAAATCAAAAAAGGTATTCCGCACATAAATATAAGACCGCTTAATAGGAAAGCGCAGTAAATCCAAGGATTTCCTGTATTTAATTGAGCAGGAGGAACAAAAGCAAGAGTGATGACAAATAAAGAAGTGAGAATTCCTAAAGAACCAAATAACCAAATTCCTTTATTTTTAAAAGGAACTTTATAAGCCCTAGGAACATGCGGCTTGGAATAGCGAAGGATAATGGCTGATAGGAACATCAGAATATACATGATTAAATAGCTTTGAGCGCTTAAGGCGGTAAGAATCCAAAAGGCACCGCTTACATTGGGCATATATAAAAAAACAAATCCAGCTACAGAAACAATAGTTGCTTGAAACAGCAACAGTCGAGTAGGGACGTTGCGTTTGTTTACCTTTTGGAAAAAAGGGGGTAAATTTCCGTGTATAGATGTAGTATATAAGCCTTTAACAGGCCCAATTAACCAAGAGTTAACCTCAGCTATAGCTCCAATGACTAATAAAAAGGCTAAAATGGGTAGAATCCAAGTCAATTGGTAATATTGAAAAAAGATGGCACACGCATCCATCAGGCCAGAAACAAAGCTAATATCTGCTTTAGGAATCACAGCTCCAATAGAAAGAGAGCCTAACATAAATAAGCTAAAGGTAATAACTGCTGCTAATACAATAGCTACGGGATAATTTTTTCTAGGATTTTTTACATCAGATGCATAACCAGCAGAAACCTCTAAACCTGCAAATGCAAGAAATAGTCCTGCTAAGAAAACCAAGCCGCTAATGTCTTTAAACTCTGGGATTAAAGCCTGCCAGCTTAATTCCATTTGCGTAGGACGTCCTTCTAAGATCCAGATCGCGCCTAATGAAATAATGAGTATTCCAGGAGCAATAGTTCCTGCAATTACTCCAATAGTGCTAAACCAACTGGATGTTTTAATTCCAAAATAATTAAAAAAAGTCATTCCCCAAAACCCCAATAAAATCACCGATAATATGAAAAATTTATTTTGGGAAAGACTAGGGGAGATTAAATAGGCTAAAGTACCAGCTACAAAGGATAAAATGACCGGATACCAAGCGACATTATGTATCCATTGCATCCAAATAGCAAAAAAACCCCAGCGATCACCTAGAGCTTCTCTAACCCAAATATAAACGCCTCCTGATTTTGGCCAACCAGTAGCTAATTCAGCAGAAATTAAGGCGCAAGGAATTAGGAAAAAAAGAGCAACAACGAGAAAAAAGAAAATGGCACTTAATCCAAACTCAGCAACTAAAGGCAAATTGCGTAAGCTTGCCATAATGGATACGTTTAACATTGCAAGCACAAATACGCTTAAGACCCGTCTAGGTTTGTCAGAAGAGCTTATCATTATTACTCCTTAATTTATTTACATTATTAGCTAGCTAGTTAAAAAATAAAATCATTTTGTTTTATCATTGCTCAATATTTTAATAATTAAATTGTTATGACCATCTATGTTTTTTTTTATACCAGGAGTGGGTTTTCATTTTAATTAAAAAATGGTAATTAATAATTAAGAGCTATGAAAAACAAATGTGTTTTCATTTTAGGTTGTACTTTAGGTTGTATTGTAGCTTTTAATATAACCACTTTAAACCCATATGGAGAAGTCATGAAAGAGCATAATAAACCAAATCATCATCAGCCACATAAACCTCATTTCCCTCCGAAACCAAATCATCCCGGTGGCCCTGGTCCTGTTAAACCACATAATCCACATCACAAACCTGGCTGCGGCTGTTAGCAATCCTTTTGAGTTGAGCGAATTTTTAAGCTCAACTCATCTAAAAACTCTTAGGCTTTCAAAAAAAGATATAAAACACGATAATAATCTATTGAGCTTTTATCGTGTTTTTAGTTTGAGAAAAAACTCGTTCATTTAGTATATCAACAATCGTATCTTTTTGACCAAGAGGCATTAATGAGTAAACTTCTGCTATATTTATACATGGTTCTATGTACTATATCTATTATTAGGGCGCAAGAAAAGAATGAAGAATTTTCTCAAATAGCTGCTTTTGAATCAAAAGAAGATGGAACTATTATTCATACTTCTAAGGGAAATATTACCTGTCGCCTTTACCATAAAGAGGCTCCTGTTTCTGTGGGATTTTTCATAGAATTAGTAAAAGGAGGCTTCTATACTGGTTTGACTTTTTATCGCATTGTACCCAAATATGTTATAGAAGCGGGGGATCCTGATGGGCGTGATTTTAGAATTGCAGCAGAGATAGGACAATCTCACCAGAGAGGTGCTTTAGCTTGGCTTAGGCTTCCTAATTATCAAAATCCTGAAAAGCTCTCCAGTGGCTCTCAGTTCTATATTACCTTAGAAAATCTTTCTGACTTTGACCAAGAATATTCTGTTTTTGGGCAAATAATTGATGGAATGGATATTTTAGACCTTCTTGAAGAAGGAGATGTAATAAAAAACATAGAGGTCTTTTCTCTAAATGAAAACTAAAAACATAAGAAAACTCTATAATTAATGGATTTTTTTTAATATTAAATAGTTAAACAAAAAAAATTTTTTTATCTATTTATTTAAAAAAAGTTACTTTAAAAGCCCTTCTGAAGGGTTTTGCTTTTTTTGATTTTCTAATTGAAGTCAACTATTTTTAATTTTTTTTTAATTTTATTTCTTTTTTATGTATATTAATAATTATAGGGTATAACAGATTGTTATGAGTTAGTTTCACAATCGTAATACCTAAATTTGGAGGATATATGGTTAAAAAACGAACAACTAAAAAAACTGGTGCTAGAAAAACAGCTAAAAGAACAGCTAGAAAAACTGGTGCTAGAAAAACAACAGCTAAAAGAACTGTTAGAAAAACAGCTCGTAAGACAGCTCGTCGAACTACTAAAAGAGCTACAGCTCGTCGTAAGTAAGAAGCAGGTTGTTTTTTCAGTTATCGAGCAAGATAGACACATAGGCTTGCTCGATTTTAATTTAAGAGAATTTACCTTCTCGTGCAATTTCTGAAATGGGCTTTCTTGTGCTAGGTTTTTCTCTTTGTTGCAATTCTTCTGAAAGTAAAGTAAAAGGAGCTCTTTTTCCAATAGCAACAAGTGCTTCTACTTGATAGTTATCTGGGATTTTTAAGGACTCCTGAGCTTGTTCATAGTCAAAACCTTCCATGCCATGAACGACCAATCCACGCCAAGCGCCTTCTAGGGCCATGCACATCCAAGCAGCGCCTGTATCAAAGCTATGTGTACGACATGGTTTACGATTGTGTTCAAAATACTTATCAGAAATAACTAAAAGCAAAACAGAGGCGTTTTTTGTCCAAGATTGATTAAACGGGATCATCAAATTAAAAAATAAAGACCAATCTGGATGGTTTCTTTTAGCGTATAAAAAGCGCCAAGGTTGATTATTGTAAGAGGAAGGAGCCCATCTAGCGGCTTCAAATAGGGGAAAGAGTTCCTCATCTGTAATTTCTTCCGCTGTCATAGATCTAGGAGACCAGCGATTAAGAATCAGCCCATGAATAGGGTATTCTGCTTTTCTGATCTTTTTAACCTCTTCTTCAAAAGGATGACGCATGATGATACTCCTATATAAAATCATCATAAATACATTAGATAAGAGAAGCGTACATAGTAAATTTTTAATTGTCATTAAGATTTAAATCAGAAAACCAAGTATATCTTACTTATATAGGAAGCAAGAAAACTCAAAGAGTTTTAAGCTCCTTGGTAAATTATATGGAGGATATATTGTATGCCATTAACAGAGACAACTAAAACTACCCCAGCACCCGATGAGGTAATTTTCTTTATCAGCGAAAATTATACTGGGAAAGCTTATTTATCTAAACTTGGGGATAGAATTAATATTTATAAAGAATATCCCTCGTTGAATGATCGGCTAAACTCAGTAAAAGTAGGTAGCTCATGTGAATTGACTGTATTTCAGGATGATGGTTTTGGCGGCGCTTCACAGATATTCATTTCTGATGCCTCTAAGATAAATGTTTCTGGGATGAGCTCTTTTATTGTTCTTGATAGAAGGGAAAAAGAACACGCTGTTTCCTTTACTTTTAAAGATGCGTCCAATGAAGGGCGCCGTATGACTCTTAAAAGCACTAATTTTCCGGAGGGAGGGGAAAACGGTGTTACGCAACCTAACCCTACACCAGCTCCTGGGGTTGATCCAAATGCTCCACGAGTCTTTGCCATATTGAAAGATAGTAATGGTGAAAATACTCCTATAGTAGTAGCTATCTATGTTCGAAAAGAGAGTGGAGAATATGAAGATATAGGTGCTGCAATGTATATCTATTGGCAGGGGGGCAGCGTGCATGTGAAAGAGCTACCCGATTATGGACATCCAAAATTATACCACACACAAGATGGCCCAATCATTCATTTTACCTGGCGTTAATTGATTAGAGAAAATTAATCGTTTAAATTTTTGCAAAATGAGATAAGATTACTCTTTTTATTACAAGCTTATATGATTTAGAAAACTCAAGGTTTTAGGGCAATAACTTATGTACAAGAAAATACTGTTTTTTTTATCCATTGCAACGATTCACTTGGAAGCTGCTTTGGAGAATCCATTAGAGTATAAGGCAAAAGAATTTTCTTATCTAATTGGTAAAACAAGATTTAAGGATGATTTGTTAAATATGCACTTTCAACTTTATCAAGGGTATATTAAAAACACTAATCTTCTACTAACTCGTTTAAAAGAGCTAGAGAGTCAAGGAAAAGAGCTCAGTTATGAATATGGAGCGCTTAAAAGACGTTTTGCTTGGGAATATGACGGTATGCGCTTACATGAGTTATATTTTGCAAATCTAGGAGGAAAAGAGCCTATTAATCCTTCTTCTTCTTTATATCAAGGGATTGTTAAAGAGTTTGGCTCTTATGAAAAGTGGAAACAAAGTTTTGTGGCAACTGGGAAGATGCGCGGGATTGGCTGGGTTATTTTATATCAAGACTTAAAAGACAATCGCTTAATTAATACTTGGATAGATGAACATGATTTAGGCCATCTTGCAGGGGGAGAGCCTTTGCTGGTAATGGATGTTTTCGAACATGCATACATTACCCAGTATAGACTTAATAGAGAGCAATACATAGATGATTTTTTTCATGCAATTGATTGGGAGATTGTAGAGGGTAGATATAACAAGCCATCATGACAAAGCCTGCCGAATCGATCCCAATCACTATACACAAAACGCGCAGTAGCAGAAGACAGCAGATGTGTAAATCTATGCTTATAGGGATTGGTTTGCGCTTAATAACTGTAATTTTGGAGCTAGTAGGGTACTCTTATTTTCATAGTGCAGCTCTTATGGCAGATGTTTTTTCTAGTTTAATAGATATTATTTGTAGTAGCTGCTTAATTTTATGTATCTATTTAGCGGATAAGCCTCCTGATCAAAATCATCCATTTGGACATGGTAGGGTAGAGCCGCTTGCGGGATTGCAATTAAGCGTTTTATTAATGATTGCAGCTTTGGTTTTAGGGTTGCAACTGGTATTTCATAAGGCTTCTATAGAGCCACCGCATTCCTACGCTTGGAGTATTTCTTTGAGCGTAATCATTGCCCTTGAATGCGGGTTTCGTTATATAAAAAAAATAGCAATTCAGCAAAAAAGCCCAGTTTTATTAGCGGAGGCCTTTCATTATCGAATAGATATGTTTAGCAGTCTATTCGCTGTGATAGCCTTGCTATTAGCTACTATTTGTCCAAAATATGGTTATTTGTTTGATCACTTAGGTGTTATAGCTATCGCTCTTTTAATGATGTTTATGGGAGCAAAAACTGCTTGGCATAATTTGCAGCAATTATTAGATCACGTACCTGAGACTAGTTATTTTGAGCAGGTGCGTTTAGCGGCTTTATCTGTAAAAGGTGTTTTTGCAACAGAAAAGATTAAGATTCAAATTTACGGCCCTGATGCTCATGTGGGAATCGATATTGAAGTAGCTCCGCAATCTTCTGTACAGGAGGCTCATAGGCTCACTCAATTGGTGCGTTTAGAAATTCAAAAGTCTTGGCCCGCAGTGCGTGATGTAATTGTTCATGTAGAACCCCATTATCCTACTAATTCTTAGCGAGCTTTAACTGTTTTGCGAATTTTCAACGCAATAACGATTAATACGATTAAACTTAAAAGACTCATCATTCCAGCAGGAAAAAAATGTAGGCTTTTTGCAAAGCGATGAGTAAAGAAAGCATCCAGGGTAAATATAAATGCTAAAGCTATGTATTGCGCCAGTAATTTACCCCGAGCAATTGCATAAGATAGCAGGAGCAATATAGATCCACACAATAACCCGGAAACAAGAGAAGCTGTGCTGGAGGCTTTCCAATGACCAATTAACCCTCCGACCAAAATTAATAAGCCATATACACTTAAAATCGATGCAGTGATTTTCATAAGTTATCTCCTTCTCTATTGAAAAAAGAGTATACGAAATGAGTTAATTTGCGCGCTACCTTGTTAATAAATATTTACTAGTAATAATTTGAAAAAATAGAGGGTTGTTTTCTTGATTTTGTTCAGCAAATCAGATAAAATAAGATAAATTTTTTATTTCTATGAAAACAAAAATACTAACTTCTAATCAGTTACATAAAGCAGTAAGGCTTCTTCATCAGGGAGAACTTGTAGCTATTCCTACAGAAACGGTCTATGGGCTGGCTGCTCTTATTTCTTCTGAATCAGCCATCTCTTCTATTTTTGCGGTTAAAAAAAGACCAGCAGACAACCCACTTATTGTACATATTGCAAATCTTAAACAAATAGATCAAATAGCTTTGCCTCCTTCTAAACTATTTTTTAAACTAGCAGAGGCGTTCTTTCCAGGGCCGCTAACGATTATCACTCCACGTCACCATGATTTATCACCTTTGATTTCAGCAGGATTAGACTCTGTTGCTATTCGTATGCCAGCTCACCCAATTGCAACGGATCTTATCCAGATGTTAGGAGTTCCTATTGTGGCTCCTTCTGCCAACCTTTCAGGTAGACCTAGTGCAACCGATGTGCAACATGTATTAGATGATTTTGATCAGAAAATATCTGCTGTTATTGATGGGGGAAGAACCACTTTTGGAGTTGAGTCAACTGTAATTAGCTTGCTATCTAACCCACCTGTGATTTTACGCCCTGGAAGTATTACAAAACAAGAGATTGAAAATGTACTGGGTATAACTATAGATATGCAAACATCTATGCAAAAAGGACCTATTTATTCTCCTGGGATGAAGTATCGGCACTATGCCCCTTGTATTCCTGTTAAGCTCTTTTATGAAAGAGAACATCTTGATTCCTATTGTAAAAAGACAGCTTCCAATAGGCGAATGCTACTTTCTACAACCCCTCTTCTTGTAGAAAACTGTGACCATTATAAACTTAGTACACAAGATCTATATGCATGTTTTCGTCATGCAGAAAAAAATGGTTATAGTGAAATTTTAATTTTTAACGACCCTATAGCTCAAAGCAATATAGCTTTAATGAACCGGCTAATAAAAGCCTCAGATTAAACATTCACCAGCCATTTTAAAACCAAACTGGTTTAAAAATTCCATCTTATCTAGCAAAAGCTGAGTAAATACAGTGCTTAAGTCCGATTCTTGAGGATTTTGCTCACCAAATAAACGTGCTGCTTGTATTAACGTAGTAGTTTGAAAAGGTTTCGTTAAAAGCTCTATTATTTGTTTAGCATTTTTTTTTGTTCTTGGTGAAAGAGGGTAGTATTTTGCTTTATAATAAAGCTCTGTTATAGTTAAAGCACAAATCCTAAGAAATTTAGTATCTTTAGCAAGATTATTTGACTTAAATAATTTAGTTAAATTATTTTGTAAATCTTGGATGCAATTGCAAAAAGCGTGGCTATATGCTGCTTGTTTAGCATCTAGTGTATATTGAAAGATTACTGTTTCTAGCTCCATTTGTTCACTAGAAGCCGATGCCCATTTTTTATAAGAGTCTGTTTTTGTTTTATTTTTTAATTTATTTGTGCGTGGCTTTCTGTTTGCAACTATCATCTATTAATCCTCAAATGTATTTTTACCGTATTACAGATAAATAATTATTTGTTAAATTAGATGCAATGTTTTTTTTAAATTAATAGCCTTCTAAAAGGCTTAGCGTAATTTTATTAATCTATATGAGCTAACTTTAAGCCTACAATCCCAATAATGATTAGAGATAAAGAGATTAAGCGTATGATATGATAGGAATCGCCAAAAAAGATGATCCCACAAATTACTGTACCAGCAGCGCCAATTCCTGCCCATACAGCGTATGCTGTGCCAATGGGAATAGTTTTCATTGCCTGAGATACACAAAAGAAACTAAAAAAAATGAAGATAATGGTAATTAAACTTGGAATCAAACGAGTGAACCCTTGACTGAACTTCAATGCAATTGTAAAACAAATTTCAAAAAAACCAGCTAATAGTAGAAAAAACCAAGCGAGTGACATGTCAGGACCTTAAAAAAAATTAAATTCAAGAATAGCAGTTCTGCAAAAAATAGCAAGAGATCTTAACTTTTAAGCATATAAATGACATAGATCATTCCAAGTATTTATTACTCGAATTCTACCATCAAAAATTAATACAGAAATAGAGGCTGTAGTTAACATAAAAAGGTTTGCTTGATCAGAAGGGACTTGTAACCATTGCGTAAGAAATAAGCGTAAAAAATGACCATGAGAAAAAATTAAGACATTTCCTTGGGTGGATTGAATTTTATCTAGAATAGCATGAGCTCGATTTTTCACATCTTCAACAGATTCTCCATTAGGAGCACCATCCGTAAAGATATTCCACTCCGGAGCTTTTGTAAGAATTTGTTGTTTTGTCCATCCTTCATAGAGACCATAGTTCCATTCCTTTAAATGAGCATCTATATTTGCAACTTTAGAAAAACCCGCTAATTCGCAAGTCTCTAAAGACCTTTTAAGTGGACTGGTTAAAACAAGCTCAAAATTTATTTTGGACAATCGGTTCTTAAGAAGCCCTGCTTGCTTGCATCCTTGAGTTGTTAAAGAAAGATCAGTAGAACTAGTATGTTGACCTGTTATAGACCATTTTGTTTGCCCATGACGAACAAGATAAAGATCTTTCATGAATGATTTGCCTTTTGCTAAAAGTGTATCTTCTATTAATGTTTGCCAGATTATGAAATTGACAGCGGTTTTACAAGAGCATAAAGAAATACCTATTACTAGCCCAGCTTGTTTTGGGCAAGTGTTTGCTGTTGAATACACGAATTGTTTAGTTTTTCATTCGCTAGATCTAGAAAAGAAAGTGCAAAAGAAATTATCCAGACGATTTTTAAACAAAAAAGAAAAGTGGTTAGGGTGCTTTTATGCTAAAGAGATGCTTTTGGGCTGCCCAGTACAATTAACCATTGCTTGGATTAATCAAAAAGCGGGCTATGGGGTATTTGCTAATCAGGAAATTGCCAGAAATACTTGCATTGGAGAGTATACGGGGTTAATCCGCAAACGCTCTTGGTTTGAAGGAGATAATAATATTTACTGTTTTGAGTATCCCATTTTAGAATATAAGAGAAGTCCTTATGTAATTGATGCACGTTCAATGGGAAATCATACGCGTTTTATCAATCATAGTACTGAGCCAAACATAGATTCTGTTTTAGCTTATCATCAAGAAAAACGACACATTATTCTCTATGCAAATAAAGACATACCTAAGGGCTCACAGCTATGTTATGACTATGGCCCGAATTATTGGAAAAACAGAGGGCCTTTTATACAATTTTAATTGTTAATGCCCAATAATTGCATTTCAAAAACTAAAGCGACATTAGGACCGATATGAGGCTCAAAGCCTCTTTCTCCATAAGCCAAATAAGAAGGAATAAATACCTGCCATGTGTCACCGACCTGCATTTTTTGTAGAATTTCCGACCAGCCTAAAATAACTTGATTTAAACCAATGACTAAGGGTTCTTCTCTTTGATAAGAAGAGTCAAATACTTTACCATCAATATAAGAGCCTCGATAATGAATTTTTACAGTATCTAATGCAGTTGGGTGAGAACCCTCTTTTGAAGCCTTTTCTAGTATTTTATACTGAAGTCCGCTGTTGAGTGTTACTACGCCCTCTTTATTTTTATTTTCTAATAAAAAAGCTTCACTTCTTTTTTTATTTTCCTCAGAGAGTTGAGTAAAAAACTCTTTTTGCTTAGCTTGAATTTGCTGTTTAAGTGCTTCTATAATGGAGATAATTTCTTCTTGGGGTAGTTGAGGTTCTGTGCCTGAAGTGCCATGTTGGATCCCTTCTAAGACATATTTGAAATCCATCTCCCCAAATTGTTGTATTAAATTTTTTCCTGTCTCTAACCCAATGACATAGCTTACTTTTTCTTTAGTCGTCTGCATTGTCAGATCTCCAATTTTTTGCTTTTAGATAGAGGGCTATATATAACGGATTTTGAATTGGGGAACAAGAGCTTTTTCTTTTAGGCTTAAGGAACTAGAGCTTTTTTCTTATTAATTTAATGTAAATTTTTGATTATAAATTGTTTTTTTTTAATCTAATTATTGATAAAATGTTCAGAAAATCTAAAGGAAAGTATGAAGTTTGTTATTGATCAAAATATTTATTTACAAGATGTTCTAAAAAAACATTTTCCTAAAAGTTCAAAAACCACTCTGCGTTCTTGGATTCACTCTGGACGGATTTTGATAGATGGTCGTTATGCGACAGACCTTGGTGTAGAGCTGCAACAAGGGCAATCCATTACTATTAGAGACAAGTTTGTTTTTTTAGATGAAGGTATTAAAGTTCTCTATGAAGATGATGCAATAATTGTTGTAGAAAAACCAGAAGGGATGCTTAGTGTGGCAACGGACTTTGAAACGCAAAATACACTGCAAAATATCTTAAAAGTAAGACTGCGTCGCAAAAATGTCTTTGCTGTCCATCGCCTAGATCGTGAAACATCTGGTGTTATGATGTTTGCTTGTAGCGACTCTGCTAAAGAATCTCTTAAAGCCCAATTTGAAGAGCGCCATATACAGAAAACTTATTACGCTCTAGTAGAAGGAAAGCTTACAACTCAACAAGGATGTTGGCAAAGCTACTTAAAAGAAGACGAGAAGTATTTTGTTCGTAGCACTTCTCTAGAAAATGGTAAATTAGCTATTACTGAATTTGATCAAATATGGAGCAATAAACAATTCTCGCTTTTACGTTTGAAATTGTTAACCGGTAAAAAAAACCAACTGCGCGTACACTGCTCAGAAGCAGGTCATCCTATTGTAGGGGATAAAAAGTATCGAGCAAATTCAAATCCGCTTGGACGTATGGCCTTGCATGCTTATTCTCTAAGCTTTTTACATCCTGTGAAACAAAAAAAAATGACATTTGTTGCGCCTTTACCTAATAGTTTTTACAAAATTGCGCGTGTCAAAAATCTTTGCTTAGAAGTCTAAAAAAAAATAATAAAATCTTATAATCGACAAAATATAACGCATAAATTAATATATATATCCTTTTTATATAGTTAATAAGGCGAAAAAATGAAATATATTCTGTCTTTAGTTTTCTTAAATTTATCCTTATATGCACAAGTTAGCCACTTAGACTATACAGAGATCCAAGATCTTTCTATCCCTTCAGCTTTTTCGGATAGAGAAGTGGAAAAAGTGATTTTAAAAAACGGCCTACAAGCATATCTGGTATCGGATCCGTTTGTGCAGCAATCCGCTGCAGCAGTTGTTGTAGAGGCAGGCTCTTGGGAGGACCCAGAGAAATACCCAGGGATGGCACATTTTGTAGAGCATCTATTGTTTATGGGTACAAAAACTTATCCCAAAGAATCTGAGTATTCACAATTCATTAAAGATCGTCAGGGATTAGAAAATGCTCTTACTTCAGCAGATAAAACCGTATATATGTTTTCGATTGAGACCGAAGCTTATAAGCCAGCACTTGATCGCTTTTCTCATTTCTTCATTGACCCTTTATTTTCCACAAATTGTATTAGTCGAGAATTGCACGCAGTGGATCAAGAGCATGCAAAAAGTATAGAAAGTGATATGCAGCGCCAATATATGGTTTTTAAAGAGACAGGAAATCCAAAACATCCTAACCACAATTTTTCTTGTGGAAATCAAGAAACTTTATCTAGAATCCCCTTATCTGATTTACAAGATTGGTATCAAGCACAATATAGTGCAAACCGTATGCATCTAGTGATGATCTCTTCTTTACCTATTGCTGAAATGAGAAATTTAGCAGTGGAAAAATTTTCTTCTATTTCTAATGCGGCTGATCAAAAAAAGTTACCTCAGGGCTCTTTATTATCTGATCAGCAAAAGGGGAGTATGGTTTTTATCAAACCGATCAAAGAGCTAAAAACTCTTACTTTATGTTGGGAGATCCCAAGCACATTTAGTAGTTTAGATGAAAAGTTTCCAGAATTTATCGCTTATATTCTAAATAAACAAGTAAAAGGGAGCTTACTAGCTAAGCTAAAAAAAGAAAATATTGCTAAAAATCTTAGTGTTGATTGTCATCGTTTAAGCAAAGATCAGTCTCTTTTTTCTATTGATGTATTCTTAACCGATCCAGGTCTTATGCAAACAGATACCGCTATATCCTATGTGTTTGCAGCGCTGCAACGCTTGAAATTAGAGCCGCTTGATGATCTATTTAAAGAGTTTAAAACTATATGTACTCAAAGATTGATATATGAGTCAATGGATAATGTTTATGAAAAAGTTATAGAATTAGCTTCCGATATTATTTATGAAGACCTCTCTACTTACCCAACTAAAACCAAAATTCCTTCTTCATTTGATAAGGAAAAGTTTAGTGAAGACTTTCTTGCTGCCTTAAACCCATCCGATTGCATCTATTCCCTAATAGCAGACCCTAATGAAATGGGAGTTGTTCTCGATCAAAAAGAGCAATGGATGCAAGTAGAATACACGCTTGTACCTATTGACCTCAAACGCTTGCAAGAATGGAAAGATGTACTGGTTAATCCTGAAATTACTCTGCCAGAAGCTAACCCCTATTTACAAGATGTACAAGACAATCCCA
This sequence comes from Candidatus Rhabdochlamydia sp. T3358, assembly GCF_901000775.1. Taxonomy (GTDB): domain Bacteria; phylum Chlamydiota; class Chlamydiia; order Chlamydiales; family Rhabdochlamydiaceae; genus Rhabdochlamydia. Next base: position 13,295 of record NZ_CAAJGQ010000006.1, on the reverse strand, counting down.
TTCTTATCGGTCAAGATGAGAGTGCTGAGGTGTATTTTAAAAGAACCTATTCTTCTGCTAATGGATTAGCTTTTCAATTCAGATCCCCGCTTTTGGATCAAACTCCAAAATCTGGAGTACTAGCTGAGCTATGGTTATATGCTTTAAATGATTTACTAGCAGATGATTTATGTTTTGCCTCTGATGCAGGGATTGGCATTAATACGGATCTCAATCCTTTATATTTTTATTTTGAGATCATTGGTTCAAATGAAAAGGTATTGCTTTTGACTAAAAAAATTTTTCAGGCAGCAAAACAAGTAAGTATTTCAGAAGAAAAATTTCAGACATATGTCAGCTCTTTATCGACTCAATACAAAAATAGCTCTAAAAAATTAGCACTGTTTCAAGCTCAAATGGAAATGGAAAGCATCATTTCTCATAGTCCTTGTAACCAACAAAAGCTATTGGCTCTACAAGATCTTTCTTGGAAAGATTTTTTGGACTTTTCAGAAGAATTTAGTGAATGTCTTTATACAAGAGCTTTTTTATATGTAGATCTTTCTCAAAACCAAGCTATAGAGTTATTTCAGGAGCTACAAACAATCTTAAACACAAAAGCTTATCCACTTACTCAGCATATAGAAGCTAAAGTACTTGTTTTATCAGACCTAAATAACCCCTCTAAGCTTGTCCTTAAAACAGAACAACAAGGGTCAGGTATTGTTGTTCTTTTACAAGAAGGGTCTTCTAGTTTCGAATCAAGAGCGGTTCAAAAAGTTTTATCGCAAGCTTTGCAAACTGCTTTTTTTGAAGCGCTGCGCACTCAGCAGCAAACAGCATATTTAGTTCATTCATATGCTCAAGAAAGAGAAAATCAATTATTACAGTATTTTAATATACAATCCAACACACATACTGCAAATGACTTATTAGCACGCTTTGAGCTATTTTTAAAAGATTTTGATAAGAATCTTGATACAGAGATCTCTTTAGAGCGTTTTGAAACAATCCGCTCTAGTATTGTTTCTTCTTTGAAAAATATGGCAAAAGAAAATTTTTCAGACAGATTAAGAACTCTATTTACACTATCTTTCTATTATCAAGATTTTGAACGGATAAAAAAACTCATAGATAATTTAAATGCTTTATCTTACGAGCAATTCTGCATGCTTTCCCATCAAATGCTTTCAAAGGATAATCCTCGCAAGTTAGCTGTTCTAGTAGAAGGAGAGGTTCCTACAAAGGATGATAATTCCTACTATGAGCTTTCCTGTAGAGAAGATGTACAAATGCTAGGGGGGTTTGTGCCTCATTCAGATTAGATTCGTGCACCTTTATTCATCAGATATGCATCAGCTAGTACTAATGCTGTCATAGCTTCAACTACAGGTGCTGCTCTAATTGCTACACAAGGGTCATGTCTTGATTTTTCAGAGGGAATAAACTCCTCTTTATTACCGTCTAGATTAATCGTCTGTTGTGTGCGAGCAATGCTGGAAGTGGGTTTAAACACTGTACGGGTAATTAGGTAGGCTCCATTAGTGATTCCAGCTAATGTTCCTCCTGCGTGGTTTGTTTGTGTGACAATTTGCCCTTTTTCAGGAGTAAATAAATCATTGTGATTAGAGCCCCTCATTTGAGCTGCTTTAAAACCAGAGCCGAACTCAAAACCCTTACTAGCTGGAATAGAAAGCATGGCTTTTGCTAAATTGGCTTCTAGTTTTTCATAGATAGGATCTCCTAAGCCAATGGGCAAAGAGGAGGTTACACATTCGATAACTCCTCCCAATGAATCTTTATCTGTTTTTACTTGATCGATTAAGGCGGCCATCTTTGTAGATGCTGCAAGATCAGGACAAAATAGGGGACTCGAGTCTACTGTTTCTCGTAGCTTGGCTAGTGAGCTAGGTATATAAGGAGAAATAGAGATCCCTCCTATTTCACAAACATAAGCAACTATTTCCACATTGATCTCTTTAAGGAGCTTCTTAGCTACCGCGCCAGCTGCTACTCGACAGGCTGTTTCTCTAGCAGAAGCTCTTCCTCCTCCGCGATAGTCAAAAGCGCCATATTTTTGCAGATAGGTAAAGTTTGCATGTCCGGGACGTAATAAATGTTTATTTGACTCGTAGGCTTTAGGGTTATGATCTTGATTAAAGATGATAATCGAAATAGGAGAACCTGTGGTTTTACCCTCAAAAAGACCAGAGTAGATTTCAGCATAATCAGGTTCTTTGCGAGAAGTAACATAAGAATTTCTTCCAGGTGCTCTTTTTTCAAGCTCTAGATTGATATCTTCGTTATTTAAAGGTAAACCTGCAGGGCAACCATCTATGACAACGCCAATAGCCTTGCCGTGAGATTCGCCCCAAGTTGTAATACGTAAAAGTGTGCCAAAAGAGTTACTTGCCATATGATACCAATAGATTTTCTAATTCGCTAAAAATCTCGCTATCTTGCTTTTGGCCTTCGATAATAAGCCTATAGGCAGGGATCTGTTCATAGGCTAAAGTCCTTTTTTTGAAAAGTCGCTCAAAAGATTCTTTTGGGCGATTTACATCCAAAAAGCCTGGCAAACCAGCAGAAAATATTCTTTCTTGTATGATTTTTTTTCTTACTTTGAGATATACCAATTTTCCTAGTTGCTCAAGAAAGCATCTATTAAAGGGATCTAAAACCAAGCCTCCGCCTATTGCAATAATGCTATTTTTTACATTTGAGATAAGAGGTAAGACTTGTTTTTCTAATCCTCGAAAATAGACTTCTCCTTCACTCTTAAAAATTTCTCTAACAGAAACGCATTGACCTGTTTTTATTTGATATAAGGATTCAACTAGGTTATCTGTGTCATAAAAAGCACACTTCATCGATTTAGCAACTTTTTGGCCTAGTGTAGTTTTTCCACAACTTTTAAAACCGTATAAAATCAAATTCATAGCTCTATTTTTGCTCCCAGTTGCCTAAAATCATTAATAAAGCCAGGATAAGTTTTTGCAATACATTCCACATCATCTAGTAAACTAGTTCCTTTAGCTACTAAAGCTGCAACGGATAATGCCATAGCAATCCGATGATCTTTATGACTATATAATTTTGCAGCCTTAAGAGAAGCGGGATAGATGATAAGACCATCTTCTTTTTCTTCTATATTCGCGCCCATTTTTTTCAACTCTTGAGTGATTGCGGAAATCCGATCTGATTCTTTATGTCTTGCAATCTGCGCATTATATAAGTGAGTTTTTCCTTCTGCAAAGCATCCAATGACAGCTAAAATTGCGATGGCATCGACAAAATTATTTACATCAATATCTATCCCTTTTAAGTGTTTGGTTTTTTTTATAATGACCTTCTTGTTGTTAGAATCAATCTCTATATTAGCCCCCATTAAAAGCAAGCAATGAATAATCTGCTTATCTCCTTGATGGTCTGTTAAATCAAGGTTATCTAATACAATTTCTGAGCTAGTGAGCAATGCTGCTGCAATCGGAAAAGCAGCTGAGCTCCAGTCTCCAGGTACTGTATATGAAAATGCTTCGTATTGAGTTTTTCCTGGTATCCAATACTCTTCGTGATTGCGATGCTCAATTTTAGTTCCTAATCTCTTAAGCCAATATAGAGTTAGATCCACCCAAGGTTTTTCGCCGGGATTTGTAACTTGAATGTGGCTTTGTCCTTCTAGAAAACATGTGGTCATCAATAGAGCAGAAACAGGCTGGGAGTCTCTTCCACATAATTTTGTACTACCCGGCATTAGAGGTCCTTTTATACAAATGGGAGCAAACCCGTTTGAATAGATGGAGCGAGCATCTGCTTGTAGACATCCAAGAGCTGATAATAAAGGTTGGATAGGTCTTAAACTGCAGATAGAGCTATCACCTGTAATTACCGTATAAGTAGGTAAAAGAGAAGCAATAGCACCGATAAAACGCAGCACTAGACCAGAATTTCCCACATCAATTACATCTTTTGGAGATTTGATTTTGCCATTAGTTCCTTCAATCCATAAAGTGGTATTTGTTCGTTGGATCTTAACACCGAGCATCTCTACAGCCCGCAGCATAGCGTATGTATCAGGGGAGGATAAATATTTATGAATTCGACTTGTGCCTTTTGCCATTAAAGCAAAAAAAATGGCCCGCAGAGTCTGTGACTTAGAAGAGGGGATTGCAATCGATCCTTGCAGTGCACTAGGACTGATACGAAATTTTGCCATACTCAAGCTCTAGCCAGTTAAGTCCTTCTATTATATATTTCATCGGAATGGGTATAGCTGTTGGGGTAACCATGCCAATTTCTTGTAATAAAATACAATGATTTACCCCATTCTTTACTTTTTTATCTTTTTTTATCACTTCTAAACAGAGCTCTTTTTGAAAGTCATAAATAGTAAGAGGAAACTCATAAGCGTAAATAAGAGCTTGTATTTTAGTGAAAGAGGTAAGAACAAGAAATCCCATTTTCCAACTCATATAGCTTTCTACTAGCATTCCTATCGCCACAGCTTCTCCATGAGCTATTTGGAAATCTGTAATTTTTTCTAAAGCATGTCCTATTGTATGACCGAAGTTAAGAATAGATCGAGTGCCTATTTGCTCTGCAGGATCACAGCTTACAATTTGATGCTTTAGGCTAATACAAGTTTTAACAAGCCCCATTATCTTATTTAAATCTTCTTGATCGAAACCACTTTCTATTTGTAAAAATAAGTCGTAGGACAAGGTAATCGCATATTTAATCATTTCAGCAGTTGCGTTGATCCACTCTTTTTTAGGTAAATTGCGTAAGTACTGAAAATCATAATAGATCTTATGCGGAAAATAAAAAGTACCTAAAAGGTTTTTTCCATGAGTGGTATTTATCGCATTTTTCCCACCAATTGCTGCATCTACCATAGCCAATAAAGTGGTAGGAATGCAAATTAGAGTAACACCGCGCATATAGGTTGCGGCAATGAATCCAATAAGATCTATAGTTACTCCACCTCCTAAAGCAATAAAGCAACTGTCACGTCCAAACTTTTTAGCAAAGAGTTGATTTTCCAGCCGCTCTTTGGTCTTGTGATTTTTATTTTCCTCTCCCGCTTCAAATACAAATATTTCTATGGAAATTCCTTTTTGTATTAAAAACGATTGCCAGTTATAACCGATTAGATTTGCTACGTTGCTATCGCAAAACAGAGCAAATTTACCCTTAATTTGTCGAAGGTCTTCTACAACTTGACTTGAAAAGAGATCACAATCAAAAAAAATCTCTGTAATATCTTGACGCTGTAAGGATAAGGTAAAAGTTTCTAACATGATTTTGTATCCTTATTTATAAGAGAGAGTGCAATACAAAAGCTTTAATGAAAAGCAAAGAGAGGAGTCTTGTTATTTGGTGTAGTTACAGGACCTAGTATAGAAATTGCAGAAGAAGAGGTCTTTTCGCAATTAAAATGGATTGATGCAGTGGAATTTCGACTTGATCTATTTATAGATTTGGATTTGATCCAGCTAAAATCCCTCTTAAAAAAATTGCCTATCCCTGCTTTGTTTACTCTAAGAAGAAAAGATCAAAGAAGAGGTTTTACTCAATCAGAAAAAATCCGTCTTCAGCTAATTGAAAAGCTCTGTCAATTACAGCCAGACTTTTTTGATCTGGAATATGATATATCACCAAGTTTTCGTAAAAAGCTCTTTTTAAGTAACCCAAAGATCCGTTTTATCGCCTCCTATCACAATTTTGAGCAGTTTCCAGAACTAGATCCATTGTTATCCTCTCTTTTTACTCCATATGCTCATTTTTATAAGATAGCAGTTCATTGCACTTCTTCCATAGAGGCGCTTCAGCTGCTTCACTTGTCCAAAAAATATACGAATCTAGTAGTTATTGGATTGGGAGAAAAAGCTCAATTCACAAGACTGCTTGCACCTATTTTGGGTATGCCCTTTAGCTATGTAGCACTTAAATCTCAAACAGCACCTGGACAACTTGTCTTAAAAGATTTACCACTTTATCGTTTTTCTACTCTGAACTCTGCAACCTCTATCTATGCACTGCTTGGAAATCCTATTGATACAAGTTTAAGTCCTATAGTTCATAATGCTGTCTTTGCTAGTCAAAAAAAAAATGCACTCTATTGTAAGATCCCTTGCACTAAAAAAGAGCTTGCCGAATGTTTAAACCTAATTCAACAACTTCCTTTTAAAGGTTTAAGCATTACCATGCCTTTAAAAGAAAAAACAGCAGCAATAACCCATTGCTTACAAACCGCCGTAAACACACTGGTTATCGATTCTAAAATAACAGGCTTTAACACTGATGGTATAGGTGCTATACAAGCGCTAGAGAAAAAAACCACGCTCTTTAAAAAAAAAATCGTCCTATTTGGTGCAGGTGGTGTGGCTCAAGCCATTGCACAAGAAGCTATAAAAAAAGGGGCTTTTATTACTTTTATCAACCGCACAAGAGAAAAAGCCATTCAACTAGCAAAAATCTATCGATGTAGGGGAGGGGGGATAGAGCTTTTTCCCTTTCATTACGATATGATCATCAATTGCACACCTAATCCTGATTGTATTCAATCAGAATGGATTTGTCCTAACTGCATAGCAATGGATACGGTTTACCAACCTCACTGGACAGAATTCTTAAAAAAGGCTTCTTTGAAAGACTGTAAGCTTATCTTTGGAAAAGAGTTATTCATTAATCAAGCGGTTTATCAGCAAAGGCTTTGGGGTTCAAGTTCTTCGGAAGAAGAACTTGAACAAGTGATTACTCAAGTCATTAATAAATTTGTCTAAACAGATGTTATCATGGGTGGTATATATCTTGGGGCAAGATGCGCTCCAGATAATAGTGCATTAGAACGACAAAATAATAAAGTAATTCTATCATAATGAATTTCATGGTTTTGCAGTGATTTAAATAGATCTTCCAAATTAGGAGAAAGCATTCCTACCCGATTGCGAATGGTAAGAACATCAACTGGATCAAGTCCCATTTCATGAATAATGGGCAGTGTGTTTCTTGAGCGATTAACAAGTTGCACAATATCTAGATAGCTCTCTTCATTAGCACCAAATTTTTGATACTTAAATAAAGAGTAATTTTTAATATGACCAGGAGTAGTTGTTCCTGCTAATATTTTTATGTCAATGGGCTTGAGATCAGGAGGGGGGTTAGAAAATATAGGTAGATGAAGAAATGCACTTGGTGTAGGAAGAGCTGTATTTTCATTAATAATTCCATAAGGTAGGATGGATTTTTTAGCAATGCTTGATATCTTAGCATCTACTAATTCCCAACCGTGTGGACCTAAAACTACAAGCTCTGCATTCGCAGGAACTTTAACGATACCACTTCCAGGAAAATACCCTCCATGAGAGGATATAACTAAGTGTTTGGCTTTATTTGTTTTTCCAGTAAACAAGAGAAATTTCTCACCAAGAAACCATCCTTTAACATCTAAGTAGCTGAAACGACTATTAGAGGCTGCAATATTCCAAACTTGCATAGGTTTTGTAGTGCCAAAAAAAATTTCCTCAGACAAGGGAATTTTCTTTAGAAAAGTTTGTACACCTCTGCCACCGGAGGCTATATGTACATGGGTTTCATCAGAAATAGGCTCATATGGATTCTTATTTCTAGCAAATTTTAAAGAACGAAAACTTAAAAAAGCCCCTAGTAAAAGAAGCTCTAGTGCAGTAGTTCCTATCTCTTTAGCTGCTTGATAACGCTCTTTAGCAGTATCTCCATTTTTTGCTATATAAAGATTCAGAGTGCTTTCTGTAGCTAAGAGAGCAAGTGTTGTCCAGTTTAAAATAGGAAAAGCAAAACTTGGTACTAATAGAGCCCTTCCTAGAGAATCTAAGACAAGAGCTACGCGTTTTAGCATCAGTTCTTTGTCAGAGGTAATCACTGCACTTGCATCTAAGTAAGAGCGCTCTTGAATATTTTTTTGGATTGTTTCGAAAAGACTTTTTTCTATAGGTTTTGTTGTTATGATATGGTGTACATGCTCTGTAAAAGAGCAGTCGCTGGGTTGTGGATAAGGCGGGAATCCTATAGTTTTTGCATGCTTATAAGGTCCTTGTTTAAGATTGCTAAGAACAGAATCTTGAACATCTATAGAGAAGTGAGCAGTTAACAAGCTTCGCCATTTAATATCTTTTTTAGCATTCTCTTCGAGAAAACAAATGCATGCTTCGTAATTTGTAAAAGTAAAAAAGGCTTTTGCATTTCCTGCTAGATATAAAATTACTTGCTCTTTACTTGTATTGCGAAAAATAAACAGATCTGTGGATTGGTAGCTAGCAACGTAAACTGATTCTATGCGGATATTGGGGTTAATAAGAGCTGGTAAGCCTTCTTCTTCCAAATGTAAAGAATAAAAAGCTATTTCTGAAATAACCTTAAAGCTTTCTTCCGACAAGACTTTGTTCTGATATTCTTCTAAAGCTTGTTGTAGATATCTATGCTTAATAAAGAACTTTATTCGGTCTATGTGATTGTTCCAAAAAGTATTAAGCTTCTCCTTATGCAGTGTTTCTAGATCAACTTCTTGGATGATCTCTTCCACATCTTTGGGTAAAATGTTAACTAGTTGATTACGTAATGGATATTCTTTTCCTATTCCGGATGAGTCTGTAAAAACAATGGTTGAGCTACTCCAAACAGTAAAACCCATCCTATAATTGCTTAAAGTAGCCTCTGTTAGAGATTGCGTTCTTGGTAGCATTTTATAAGAAGGGGATTCGTCTGAGGAAGGAGGTATTTTTTCAGGGATAAAATATCCAATAAATGTCTGGTTTGGATCAAGATCTAGATTAAATCGATTTTTGATTTCTTTTTTTATATATTCTGCAGCTGTTTGCTGAGGATAGGGAAAAAGCTCATGCAAATCACTAGATACAGTGTGGATATTGGGCAACAAATAAGGAAGCTGCTCAAAAGCTGCTGCAATCGTAGTAAAAAAGGCTCTTTCTGTAGATCGATAGACAGGAAAGTAGGTATATTGGATAGGAACTGGAATTTCATGTACATGTAGATCTGTAACTATGCGTTCTTTTTGTTTTTCCATAGTAAAAGAAAAGATATCTTTAACACAGGGAGCAACTAATGGACCTTCCTTTTGCTTGATATAATCTGAATAAAGAAAAGCATCTAGCTTAATAGGATCTGCCATTCTGCTGAAATGAGGGAAATGAGAGGCAATTGAACTAAGGTTACTTGGCACTTCTGCCTGATGAAAAATCCAATGAACTAAAAGATTTTCATTTTTAGCCTCAACAAAAGAAGGTGTATATCCAGGTATATAGATTAATAACTCTTTAGTCTCTGGATCACAAATTTTCAAAATATCAGAAGATATTTGCTCGTTAATTAGAAAAGAGGATACTTCTACTTGTTTTGGATTGGATAGAGTTTCTAAAATAGTTAAGGGAATTTCTTCAAGAGCTATTTCATCGGTGCCTTTTATTAACTTTTTTATGCTTTCTTGATCAAATCCCATGGCTTTAAGTGCTAATTCAAGACCTGCAGAAGAAAGTTTAAAAGTGCTATTTTGCTGCTCTAAAAGAGTTTTAAGATAGGAAAACTTAGCTAATATTCGGTAGTTATTCGTATTTTTTCGCCAAAAACTTTCTAACCTTGCTTCGTGTTTAGACTTTATAGCAGTAGCATCGCTTGCCTGAAAAATCTTACTAAGCGCTATATCTTGAGCATCTTGGCTTAATTTAATTTGTATAATATTTTGCTCTGATAAATAATGTGAATAGAAAGACCATGCTGAAAAATAATTCAGGACAAAGTTTGTTAAAGTGAAACGTAAAAAAGCAAAAGAGCTCTCTTCTCCTTTTTTAAAAAGCAAAACGTTTACCGTATCAGGATGAATATCTTTACTGTGCAAATTTTTTAATTTTTGACTAAGGTAAGAGGTCACAGTTTGCTTAAGGTTAGGATACATACTATCTACCTGGTAGGTCCTTTCTATTAACGAGAAATTCTCCACAAGAGTTTTTAAAAAATCGCTAGTGGGATCAAATAACACTTCTTGAGGAATAGAAATTTTACCGGAGTTCCCAAAGCTATCTATTTGGTGATAATAGGTGCTAATGAGTATAGGAGTTAAGCGCTCGATGATGCTTTCTGCATCTTTCACTGTCAAGCCGTGGATTTGATCTACTGCATCAACACTTTCTGAATTAGAGTATAAGCCAGCTAGGGGATGAACCAGTAGATGCTCTTCATCGATGCTTTTTTTAAGAAGAGCCTCTAATAGGGTTTCAGAGGATATTTTTTCTTCATGTGCTATATTTATGTATATTTTATCTGGGTTTAATATGGGGTTGTGTTTATGCAGTTCTTTTTTTAATATTTCTTTGGCAAGTATTTGAAAAGCACTAGGAATTTTTTCTAGTCTATTCTCTTTAGTGATTGGTTGACCTGTTTGCATAAGCTCTCTTTTTTTATATTATAGAATCCTTATCAAGGATAAATTTTTTGATTTAAAGTTTAGCTGGGCGATAGCTTGGAGGGGTTTTAGTTTTGCTCATAGATAAGAATATGTTTGCACGACAAAACTCTAAAGTAATTCGCTCATAATGAATGCCATTATTCTGTAAGGACTTAAAGACATCTTCTAAATTAGGGGGGATCATTCCTCTACGATTGCGAACGGTAAGGACATCAACTGGATCGAGTCCTATTCCATAAATATGAGGGAAGGGATGTCTTGATCGGCCAACAAGCTGTGCGATGTCTAGATAACTTTCTCCACCAACTTCAAATGTTTGGTATTTAGATAAGGAATAATTTCTAATATGACCAGGAACATCTGTTCCTGCTAAATACTTTACATTAATTTCTTTTGGATGAAAGTGTACATTGGAAGAATGGGAAAACATGGATGGAAGAAATGCGCTTTGTGTAGGAAGTGCTGCGTTTTCATTAATAATTCCATAAGGTAGAACCAGCTTTTTAGCAATATTTTCTGTTTTAGGATCAAATATCGCCCAGCCGTGTGGGCCTAAAACTACAAGCTCTGTCTTTTTTGGAACTTTAACAATGCCCGTACCAGGAAAATACCCTCCATGAGAAGAGATGATTAAATGCTTTGCCTTGCTTGATTTTCCAGTAAATAAGAGAAATTCCTCATCGAGAAACCAGACTTTAACATCCAAATGACTAAATAAGGTATTAGGCACTGCAATCTGCCAAGTCTGCATGATTTTTGTAGTGCCAAAAAAAGCTTCCTTGGAGGTGGGTGTTTTTTTAAGAGAAGGTTGTAAACCGCTACCCCGAGCAGCAGCACGTATATTGACTTGGTTGGTGAATTTTTGGTGTCTCGAAAGCTGTAAAGAACGAAAGTTTAAGAAAGCTCCTAATAAAAGAAACTCTAGCGAAATAGTTCCTATATCGATGGCTGCTTGATAACGCTCTTTTACGGTATCACCATTTTTTGCGATGTAAAGATTCAGAGCGCTTTCTGTAGCTAAGAGAGCAAGCGTTGCCCAGTTCACAATAGGAAAAGCAAAACTTGGCACTAATAAAGCTCTTCCTAGAGAGTCTAAAACAAGAGCCATGCGCTTTAGCATCAGCTCTTTATCAGAGGTGATTACTGCACTTGCATCTAAATAAGAGCGTTCTTGGGTATTTTTTTGGATTGTCTCAAAAAGGCTTTTTTCTATAGGTTTTGTTTTTATTATGTGAAGTATGTGAGGATTTTTAAAGGAGCAGTCAGCAGGTCGTGGATAGAGTGTAGATCCCAAAGAAGAAGAATCTATATAAGAACCCTTTTTAAGAGCGTTAAGCACAAGATCTTGAACATCTATAGAGAAGTGTGAGGTTAACAACTCCTGCCATTTAACATCTTTTTTAGCATTCTCTTCGAGAAAACAAATGCATGCTTCGTAATTTGTAAAAGCAAAGAAGGCATTTTCATTCCCTGCTATATACAAAAGTACTTCTTCTTTACTTGTATCGCGAAAAACAAATATATACCTCAGTTTTGGGTTTTCTAGCTGGTAACTAGCCCTAAACTTTCCTTATCAGACATTCTAATACGAGGTTTTTTAGGTTGCCTCATATAAGCTGCAATTCCACAAAGAGTATTAACCAAAAAGTTACTCACTGATCTATGCCTTGTGTGCTCAATCTGGGATATATTTTTAAGTTGATCATTTACAGTTTCAATAATAACTCTTTTACGCAGTAGTATTTTATCTCTGAGATTCATGAACTTATTTTTCATTTTAGACCGTAAATTTGTGAATAATTGTAAGCCTTTATCCATTAATTTTTTTCCTAATTTCTCTGAAATATACCCTTTATCTCCATAGAGGTTTCCGGTGATTCCCTGTGACAAAACCTCAGCTACAGAAACATCCGATGCATTTCCAGGAGTTAGTTGAAAAGCGAGGATTTCTCCTACTTCATTAATGATTAAATGAAGTTTCACTCCAAAGAACCATCCTGCTCCTGTTTTTCCCATTTTTGCAAATTTTGCAAAAACTTTATTTCTTCTAATCCTTTTGTTATGGCAAACTTGTATCTTCGTTGAATCGATAAAACTAACTCCAGTAATTGTACCTTTATTATGTAAAAGATAAGCAAATAGGGGGATGAAAAGATTTTTTAGAAGGTAGACAAATCTGCTATAGCTAATAAGCGTAGGAAACTCCTTATGAAGATAAATCATAACGTGGCTGCAATAGAAGTGTTTGAAATTCCTGTAGTTTGATTGATGAAATAAAATAGATATTGTCATCATTTCAGGAATAGACATTTCTGCTTTAGGTCCTCTTAGAGATTTGCCTTTGGTAATTAAATGTTGCTCCCATTGCTTGTTGAAATCCTTCCAAAAATCATCCACAGAGCAGTATAATTCAATAAGCGTTTCCATTTTTGACCTCTTTTGTTGTTGTTTTTTCAGAAACGAAACTTGTACAACATTAAGAGGTCTTTTTACACTGTTTTTTTGTCTTATCTTTCCTATTCTTAGTTAATTAAACTCAACATTGGGGTTAAAAGGGTTGCAATATCACTATGACATTCTCAAAGAGCTTGTTGGAAATGCATACTTTAAAATAACATTATTCTGCCAAATGATCGTTTATCAAGTAACATGGATTAAGGCATAATGTATGCGTTGGTTATTATGTTTGATTCTAACTTCTCGCCTCATAGCAGCTCCCTTCGAAAACGTAGGTCCTTCCACTCCTGATGAAATTGCTTCTTTAAATACAAACCTTCTCATAGATGGATACATCTCCCCTTTATCTGGACAAGCCTCTCTTCATGAAACAGATCTTCTCATTAAAGCAGCACAAGAC
>NZ_CAAJGQ010000005.1 GCF_901000775.1 Candidatus Rhabdochlamydia sp. T3358 | reverse complement strand
AACCGCAAAAGATTGCATTCGACTTTAGGATATGTGTCGCCTATAGATTTTGAGGCTGCATGGAATTGTACAGCTGAGAGAGTGATATAAAAAGAAAAGTTTTAATGAAGATATCGCAAGCGAGCCCTGCATAGCTCGCGGAGACGATACGAATGAAGATAGAAAAATTTATGTTCTAAGTGTCTAAAAAATGGTTGCAATATCAGACTGTTAAAGTATGGCCTGGGGATCGTGATATCCGTCTTATCAAACTCGTCGCTGGTAACTCGCAAGAAAGAATAATATGCAGAGTTTTTGACTGGAAAAACAGTAAAAATTCTGAGACTTTCTGCAGGGTTGCTCCAGGAGGAGAAGCTGAGGCTGAATTCGATTTACCAAGTATTGATACTATTATTGAACAGATGCAAGAATACACGCCACAATTAGAGATTATTGGAAATAAGGAATTAGTAACCTTTTACAGAGAACGTCCACTGGATTGTTTTATGCCAGATTACGTTTTATCTAGAACAAGGCCAATGGATGTTGAAAATTGGGTATGTAATCAATTTTACCGTAAAGGTGGTGAAAATAGTGAGCGCTTTGAATATACAAATTTTGTTAGTGCTAAAAAAATAGTCTTTTCTTTTGGAGAGAATAAGAAAGAGCAACGAGATATAAATATGAAATCTTTTGAGATTGAGACCTGGCATGTCGAAATAAAAAGACAAGTTGGCTGGGCTCTACAACTTCCCATAGGAATCTACGAGTTCTTTTCAGGAATGTTTTTAGCAGGTGCGCAATACCCATCCGAAGTCGATAAAAAAGCAATGGAAAGATTGGTTCAAGGTGTTCCTATGATAGATGAGGAGAGGAATAAAACTGTAGATGATTTTGCAATGGAGTTAGGCGCTTGCTCTACCATAAACTTTTATATGGCATGCGATAGATCTGAATCTCAATTAGAAATTAACGGAAGAATATGGGTTAGGAGCTTTGGTAGTGCCGGAAGAGGTATTAGAAGCGTACTTGGAAACACAGTAGGAAGGGCGGCAAACTTATTAGGGGCAATGCGTTTAGAAGATGTGAATCGTAGGTTAGAAAATGTTGCTAGACTTGGTGAGAATGCCAATAGAGCTGTAAGAGCATGGGAAGCAGTTAGGGGCAACCCTCCTCCTCAAGAAAATCCACAAGCTAATTGAAGTAAAAAATATATGAGAGAGATAAGTGCACTCTTAGAACACTATCAGGAATAGTTAACCCAAATACAGTATTACCCTATTAAAGGAGTTTGTTCATGTCTTTACCAATTTCAGGATCAGGAGTATCTCCAGCAGGATCTTCTGGGGAACTTTATCCATCTGGCACTAGTTCTGCAATATCTCCATGCACCATTTTAGGGCGCTATGGATCTCAATTAAATTGGGATCCATCCCCTGGAGGTGTGGCAAATTATGTTGCAGATCGCTTTAAAGAAGGAAAAGTACATCACAATTTTAGCCATGCTGAAGCTCAGGAGTTCGTGAGTGCTATGCGCGCGGCTCAGAAACCGATAGGAAATAAAATTACAAGAAATCCCCAAAAGAAAACTTCTACCATTCAATTTAGGCCAAAACATGGTCTGTCAGATATCCATGGCCTTGGAATCTTTTTAGAACAAAAAGGGGGATTTGCTGGCTGCAATGTTGCTGTTGAGAAGAAGCATATTGTTAATGCAGAAGAGCTCAGCCATTCATCCATAAATATAAGAAATTATCAGGATGTAGTAGGTCAAAAATATAAACAGCTTTGGGAAGACCGTGCCCCAGAGAACTCTGAAGAGTATAAAGTTCCCGATAGTGGTTATTACGCATCCACAATTTGGCCTGAAAAAAAGAAGACAGTTGACCAGCTTGAAAAACAGTTGTCTTATCAAAAACGGCTTTTTCAGAGAGCCATAAATATTATGAATAATAAGCAGAAAGAGTCTGATAAAGAGATTCCTTTTGATCCTGCTTTTACACGTATTTTTCAGCTGACTGATAAAGAGCGTAGAGTCAATAAAATGGCTCTTTCCATCATAGCTAGAGCAACTAGTATTTATTTTGAATATAAAACTAAAGTAGTGCCTTTAAAAGAGGAAGAAGCTTGTATAGCAGAAGTAAATAATATGCCAACTTGCACGATAGATCAAATCTGTGATGCAATTGAAGCGGATTTACGAGCTCGTCCCATCGAAATAGTAGATCTTCACAAGATTTCACATCTTTTAGAACAATTAGGTGGTTTCGCTTCTTCTTCTGCATGTGTGGAGCGAGAATATACGATTGGTGGAAAAGAGTGTCATTGCACAGCGATCATTTTGAGGAACCGTCAAGATCTAGTCAATGAGAGATATTTCCAATTGTGGGATACATATGGCTTGCAACATGACCTATCGCAAATACCACCTAAATGTGATTACCCTGTGTCTTTGTTTCAAAAGAAAAAGACACCTAAAGAAGCAGATGAGCAGTTAATTTATCAAAAAGAGCTTTTGCAAAAAGCTGTAGAAAAGATGTACATAGAAGGAGTTCCTTTCGACCCGCTTTTTGCGCGTGTTTACATACCGACAGATCAAGAGCGTATAGATAATGGGGCTTCTATCTTCAATATAGCTCAAACAGATACAATTCTTTTTGTCTATGCGAAATCAGAAAATAAGGATCTGCCCCTACATGCAGTAGACCAAATATGTGAAGCGATTAAGACAATGGCAGCAGATAAGTTCCCAGCTGTCAATACAGCAGAAACAAGCGCAATAGGTACAACGCTAAAAGTAGCAGGTAGGGTGGCTGGTTTTTTTTTGCCGCCACAGGGCAGGTATTAAAGGGTATTTTCTGTTTTTTTTCTTGGGGAAGCAGAAAAATTTGGCAGATGCTTTGGAATGGTTCAAGGCCTGAATGATATAAAAATCAGGTGAAAAAATCATAAAGATGCTTTTAGGAACGGGATATGGCTGATAGTTTAAAAAAGATCATCCATTGTCAGTTGATTATCAACCACTGAAAGATAATGCGCATTCTTTTTGACACCATAGGTGGTTACCATGGTCACAAATAGAGTTTTAGTAGTCTCTGTTTGTCCTCTAAAAACACTTTTTTTATTCTGCAGCTTTTCTTCATAAGGCTTATCGATAGTAAATTCTGAAGAGCTATATTTCATTTCACATAAATTGATACATTTATCTGCTCTGTCTATAACAAGATCTATTTGTGCTCCTTGTTCCTTAATTGCTTTTTTAGGCAGATAGCGCCATCCTGATTCAATGGTGCTTATACCTGAAATACCAAGCGCTTTTTTTATTTTCTGAATGTGTTTTAAGCAAAGAGATTCAAAGGCGCACCCGCTCCATGTATTCCACTTAGATGTGCTCTGTTTTTTTATCCAGAATTCCGAATCAACACTTTCTAAGCCAATCTTAGAGTTTTCTATAATCCAGGTTAAGTAAAAAAGAGAGTATTCGTCAATAAGGCGATAGATTCCTCCAGCCTTTTTTTTGTTAAAGGAGGGGACATGGATAAGAAAACCCGCATCGATTAACTCTTCAATAATTCTGCTTGAGGTTCCACCTGAAGTTAATTTTGTTTTGTTTAAAAGCTCGTTTTTTGTAAGCCCATCTATAGCCTTAGCAAGGGCTTTTACGATAGCTATATGGTGTTCATAGTTCTCAAAAAGAGACTTATAAAGATTGTCAAATTCGTTATAAAGCCCACCATTTAGGGAAAAGCACACATCATTGATGGTTTGAGCTGCAGATTTGCCTCGGGCTATGTAAGAAAGATATTTAGGAACTCCTCCCATTGCCATATAAATATCAATGATTTGTTTTCTCTCTAGTTCAATATGACGGGATTGAAGATATTTTTCTGTTTCTAAGAGAGAGAAAGGAAGCAGGCGCATTTTTCTTGTCACTCTGCCATATAATCCTCCCTTATTATTTATAATATTTCTAATAATCCAAGAGGCGGAAGAGCCACAAATAATGAGGACTACATTTTTTTTTCTAGATATATAACGGTTCCAAAAATGCTCTAGGGCATTTAAAAATTTAGAACGGGGAGAAGCGAGCCAGGGAACCTCGTCAAAAAAAAGAATGATTTTCTTGTCTTCTATTTTTTCAACAGCCTCATGCAATAAATTTAAGGCTTGCGCCCAATTTTCTGGAGGAGTGATCCGTTTCCCTTGATTAAACTGACGGGAAAATTCATAGGCAAATTGAAAGAGCTGCTCCGCTCTAGAACCTTCTTTCATTCCTGTTATTTCAAAATAAATGCCCTTGTTTTTAAAAAATTCACTAATAAGGAAGGTCTTACCTATTCTTCTTCTTCCATAAACAGCAAGGAACTGAGGCTCAGTTGATTCATAAATTTCCTGGAGTATTTCAAGCTCTTTTTTTCGGCCTATAATAGCATTCATTTATTTCCTGCATTTTTCGCCGAGTATAGTATAAAACCTAGCGAAAAATCAATGAATAAAATCATTTTCGCTGGGTTTTCCTGAGTTAGACACCTGAGTTGGTCTCATTTTACTACGCTAATCCCGATTAAAGATAATATTAAGCGTGATTTTTATGCTAAAATGTGTCGAGTTGAACAATGGAATGTACGGACATTGCGTAATAGGATAAACTCCATGCTTTATGAGAGAACTGCTCTTTCAAAAAAGCCTGAATCAAAATGAAAACAAAAAGCAGGCTTAGGATAAATAAATTTTAAAGGGTATCTTGGTTTTTCTGCGCTTCTCGTAATTTCAAATATTTGTAAAAGGCGGTGTGTCCATTATAGGCTGAAATAATAAAACCCTCTACTCCTTGCTTTAGGCCTTTTTTTAGAAAGTAGCTTTTAAAAAAGGCAAAAGAGCCATGGAGAATAGCTTGGGTTAAGGAGACTGGTTTAGAGTCTTTTTTTTGAGCAGCAAAAAGATCTGAGTAGACTTGCATTTTTTTTAGAAAGTCATGGATGTTTCGATAAGGTGTGTGAAGAAGGGGATAGGAGAGGGAATAGATTTGCATCTCTTGAGAAGAGACTTTTTCATGAACCATAGAATCGGTAAATTGGGTTTTTTTTCTGTGGTATAAGCGAATGATAGGATCTGGATACCAGCCACCACAGCTTTTAATCCACTTACCATTAAAGAAATTATGTCGATCTATTTGATAGACAAAGTTAGGATCTAAAGAGATGTTTAGAATTTCTTGAGATAAATTAGAAGAGAGCACTTCATCGCTATCTAAGGCTAGAACCCAATCATAGGTGGCTAATTTGGCAGCTTTGTTTCGAGTAGGACCAAACCCGATAAACTCTGATTGGTTTATTTTGACATTAGGGAATTGTTTAGCTATATCTAATGTTGTATCGGTTGATCCTGTATCATAGACTAATACTTCGGGAAAACCTCGTACAGAGGAGAGTGTATCTTCTAGGGTTTCTTGAGAATTTTTTGTAAGAACAATTACTGTAATCATATCAAAATTACTAGATTTAAGTGTTGTGCCTATGTTACAGTTTTCCGCTTGTGAAAGCAAATTTTAACAGAAAAGGTTTTTAGCATGTCTATAAAAAATGCATATACTTTTGATGATATAGCTCTTGTCCCGCAATTCAATAATGTTCCTTCTCGTACAGAGCCTTCTTTAGAGACATGGCTAACTAAAAAACTTAAGATGTCACAACCTATCTTATGTTCCAATATGGATACAACAATAGGGGAAACCTTAACTCCTATTTTACTGCAAGAAGGATCTATACCTATTTTTCATCGCTTTGTAAGTTTTGAAATACAAAAGCAGTGGGTAGAGAAATATACCGATAAGATATTTATCTCGTGTGGAATTCAAAATATTGATCAAACAAGACAATTGCTTGATTTAGGAGCAGCTGGCGTGTGTATTGATGTAGCACATGGTCATTCCGATAGAATGTTCTATTTTATTCAAGAGCTTAAACGCACCCACCCAGATAAAGAAATCATAGCGGGTAATGTGTGTACCGCTATGGCATATCACGATCTGGTGAATGCAGGGGCTGATGCAGTAAAAGTAGGTGTTGGTCCAGGTGCAGCTTGTACAACTCGTATGGTAACTGGTTTTGGAGTGCCTCAATTTACAGCGATTTACGATTGTGCAAAAATAGCGGACAAGCTCCGTGTTCCTTTAATTGCAGATGGAGGAATTCGCAATAGCAGGGATTTAGTTCTCGCTTTAGCAGCGGGGGCTAGCACTGTTATGATTGGAAAATTATTTGCTATGACTGAAGAGAGTGCAGCTCCTAAGCGTGACTCTAAAAACGGAAAAGAAGCTAAATTTAGAGGGCAGGCCAGTGCTGATTTTCAAACCGACTTTTATGGGGGACTAAAAGATAAAACGGTTGCTGAAGGAATCGATTTTTGGGGGCCTGTAAGTGGATCGGCTAAAGAGTTAATTGACTCTCTTTTAGGAGGCTTGCGTAGCGGATTAACCTACGGAGGAGCCCGCAATATTAAAGAATTGCAGCGTAAGGCTGAGTTCGTAGTAGTCACAGCTAATTATCTAGGGGAAAGCCGTCCTAGGCCTGTTTGTTTTTCTTAAAATTTTTTTAAGGAGGAAGCTTTTTTATCAGTAAAAAAGCTTTTCGTGCTTTAAATCATTACCTGATATTATCTTGAGTGGTTTAAACTTTAAGATATTTCGAAACATATGCAATTTAAACAAGAACTTAATAAATTTTCTAAAACAGAACGCCTGTTTATTCTAGGCGCTATGCTATGTGGATTTTTTATTTTAGCCGATTATTCTATCATTTACCCTGTAAGTAATTCTTTATTTATTTCCACCTATGGAACCCATTTCTTCCCTTATGCTTGGCTTGTATCTATCCCTTTAAATTTGCTGCTTGTTGGGCTATATAATAAATATTTACCAAAACTTGGCTGTTTAAAAACATATTTGATAGTAGCGGGCAGCATTGTAACTATAAACTATTCTTGTGCTTTTCTTGTTAAGCAGTATTCTTTTTTATCTTTTTTTCTCTATGTTTGGAAAGACGTTTACGTCATGTTAATGTTTCAACAGCTATGGTCTGTGATCCATTCAACTGTGTCATTAAAGCGGGCTAAATACCTCTATGGAATTTTTTTTGGCGTAGGGGGTTTAGGATCGCTAGCAGGTAGTTTATTACCAGGTTTTTTCGCGGTCAAAATGGGTTCTGAGTCTTTATTATATATGACACTGCCTCTTTATTTATGTTTAACAGCAGCTTTTATGCTTACCTTAAAAAAGAGTAATGCAGGAGCATCTCTTCAATTGGAAGAAAAAAAAGATACCAGAGATGCCTTAATGCATGGGATTCAACTCATTCTAAATTCTAGAATATTGGTTTTTATTGCTTTAAGTGTTCTTTTTATGCAGCTTAGCGCCACCTTAATCGACTATCAATTTAATACTTTTTTAGAGAAATTTATTACGGTTAAGGATCTGAGAACAGAATATACCGGTCGAATGCAAGCTATTGGTTTAAGTTTTACGGTGTTCATGCAGTTTTTTGGAACCTATTTACTTGTGCAAAGAGTGGGCATAAAACGCTTGCATATCGCTTTTCCTTTCATTTTATGCGTAATGAGCATTCTTTGTTTTCTTTTTCCCGGTTTTGGAATCGTTACTTTTACAGTTATCCTTTTGAGATCCTATAACTCCTCTTTGTTTAGCATTATAAAGGAAATGCTATATATTCCTTTAAATCCTGACCAAAAGTTCCGAGCAAAAGCCTTTATTGACGTATTTCTCTTTCGCTTTGCCAAAATATTTGCATCCTTGATTATTTTAAGCCTACAGCTTGTCTTAACCACTCTGTTATTGCCTGTTCTCAATTGGATTAGTATTAGCGTCTGTGTAATCTGGATCGTCTTTGCGGTATATCTATTTAAAAAAATGACTCCTTCGTTAGAAGCAGGGGAAAATGCTTAAGCTACTTAGACAAGAGAAAAATCAGTTCTCCAAAACAGAGTATCTTTTTATTCTAGGCGCTATGCTGTGTGGGTTTTTTATCTCAGCAGATTATTCCATTATTCGACCCGTAAGCAATTCTTTATTTATTACAAAATATGGAACGCAATTTTTTCCCTATGCTTGGATGATATCTATTCCTTTAAATCTGCTGCTTGTTGGGATTTATAATAAATATTTACCAAAACTTGGCTGTTTAAAAACGTATTTGATAGTAGCAAGTAGCATTGTAGCTATAAACTACAGCTGTGCCTTATTTATCAAGCAGTTTTCTTTTCTGGTTTTTTTTCTATACATCTGGAAAGAGATTTACATCGTGCTGATGTTTCAGCAATTGTGGTCTATCATTCATTCGACAGTACCTTTAAAACGCGCTAAGTATCTTTACGGGATTTTTTTAGGAGCAGGAGGGATAGGTTCTCTATTGGGTAGTCTATTACCGGGATTTTTCGCAGTGAAAGTGGGTTCTGAGTCTTTATTATACATGACGCTGCCTCTTTATTTATGTTTAACAGCTGCTTTTATACTTACCTTAAAACAGAGTAACCAAGGTCTTTCCTTACAACTAGAAGAGAAAACAGGAGCTAAGAATGCACTTTTACATGGGGTTAGATTAATTATAAATTCTAGAACGTTAGCCTTTATTGCTTTGAGTGTTTTGTTTATGCAGCTTAGCGCTACTTTAATCGACTATCAATTTAGTACCTATCTAGAACAAACCATTGTTGGTAAGGATTTAAGAACGCAATATATAGGGCGGGTACTGGGTATTGGGCTTAGTATTTCTGTATGTATGCAATTTTTTGGTACGTATTTTCTGATTCAAATGATAGGAATAAAACGTTTGCACATTGGGTTCCCTATTCTTTTAGGCTCAATGAGTATCTTCTCTTTTCTTTTTCCAGGTTTTGCTATAACTACGCTTGTTTTCATCATTTTAAAAGCTTGTGATTTTTCTTTATTTACCATTATTAAGGAAACGCTCTATGTTCCTTTAAGCTGTGATGAAAAATTTCGAGCAAAAGCCTTTATTGACGTGTTTCTCTATCGTTTTGCCAAAGTGTTTGCTTCTCTGATTATCTTAAGTCTACAAGTTATTTTAACCAGTTATTTATTGCCTGTTCTGAACTCAATTAGTATTTGCGTTTTTATCAGCTGGATAGCTATTGCTATATATCTATTTAAAAAAATAGCTACTTCAGAGTTAAAAGACAAAAATGCTTAAAAGATCTAAAGAACATCTATTTATCTTAACAGCTATGTTATGTAGCTTTTTCATCTCGATGGACTACGCAATTGTTCGTCCTGTAAGCAACGCTTTATTCATCACAGATTACGGTGTAAATTTCTTTCCGTACGCTTGGCTTTTATCTATTCCTTTGAATTTACTCCTTGTTGGTTTGTACAATAAATATTTACCTAAGCTTGGTTGTTTAAAAACCTACTTAATCTTAGCAATCGCTGTTATATGTATTAATTGCACATGTGCTATCTGGATTCATAAAGTTCCTTTTTTAAGCTTTTTTCTCTATATCTGGAAAGATGCTTATATCATGCTTATCTTTCAGCAGGTTTGGTCTTTAATCCATATAAATGTATCGATGGAGCGCGCTAAGTATCTTTATGGGTTCTTTTTTGGAATAGGAGGATTAGGATCCTTGTTAGGAAGTTTATTTCCTAGTTTTTTAGCCGTAAAAATAGGCTCTGAGTCTCTTTTATACATAACATTGCCTCTTTATGTTTTTTTAAGCCTTTTGTATGTAGTGATGCTAAAACAGAGCAAACAAGCAGATTTTTTTCCTTTAGAGAAAAAACAAGGGTTAGAAACTGTATTACATGGTCTTAAGTTAATTGCAAGTTCACGCGTATTGATATTTATTTCTCTAGCTGTTGTTTTTATGCAGGTGATCTCTACTTTAGTCGATTATCAATTTAATACTTTCTTAGAGGGACTTGTTACTGAAAAGGACTTAAGAACCCAATACAGCGGTCGCATTCAAACAATTGGTCAGACCTTCACCACAGCCATGCAATTTTTAGGCACTTACTTTCTAGTACGATTCTTTGGAGTCAAACGCCTTCATGTGGGTATCCCCATGCTTTTATGCATCATGAGTATCTTTTGCTTCCTTTTCCCTGCCTTTGGCATGATTACACTTACTTTTGTCATATTAAAGACTTTTGATTTTTCTTTATTTAGCATCATTAAGGAAATGCTATATATTCCTCTAAATTCCGATCAAAAGTTTCGAGCAAAAGCCTTTATTGATGTGTTCCTCTATCGTTTTGCTAAAGCCTTTGCTTCTTTAATTATCTTAAGCCTGCAAGCTGTTTTAAGCACAAGCTTACTACCTGTTCTGAATGCAACTATTGTTTTTATCTTTACTATTTGGATAGCAGTAGCTATGTATCAATTGAAAGAAACCGACCTTAGCTATAGCATGGGAAGTGTAAAATGAAAGAAATTGAAACCTCTCTTCGATCTGAAAAGCTCTTAAACCACTCCATATATAACAAAGGAACAGCTTTCACTATAGAGGAAAGAGATACATTTAATTTACATGGATTACTACCCTTTCATGTTTCTACTTTGGAAGAACAGGTAATCCGTCGATATCAAAATTTTCTGGCTCAAAAAGATCAGCTCTCTAAGTATACATTCTTATCATCTCTGCAAGATCGTAATGAAGTGCTCTTTTATCGGCTGGTATTGGATCACATCTCTGAAATGTTGCCCTTTATCTATACTCCAACAATAGGAGAGGTGTCTCTGCAGTTTAGCAGTTTGTACCACCAACATCGCGGAGTATATCTCTCTTACCCTCTCCAGGATAAAATAGAAGAGATCATAGCAAACCTTCCTCAGAAAGAACTAGATGTTGTTGTTGTAACAGATGGAGAACGCATTCTAGGCCTAGGGGATTTAGGAGTAGGAGGTATGGCTATTCCTCAAGGAAAACTTTCTTTATATACCTTATTTGGAGGTATTCATCCTTTAAAAACTCTGCCTATTCTCTTAGATGTAGGGACCAATAATCAAACCCTTTTAAATGATCCTCTCTATTTAGGCTGGCGTCATCCCAGAATTTCAGATGGTCTGTACTATGATTTCATAGATCGATTTGTCAGTGCCTTAAAAAACCGGTTTCCTAAGGTTTTATTACAATGGGAAGACTTTTCTAAAACACACGCAAAACCTTTATTAGAAAAATACCAAAATGTACTTTGTTCTTTTAATGATGATATTCAGGGAACAGCTGCTGTTACTCTAGCAGCTCTTTTATCAGCTATTCGTGGATCTTTACTCTCAGAACAAAAAATTGTGGTATTTGGAGCTGGATCTGCTGGTCTTGGAATTTCTAATCTAATTGTAAAAGCCATGCAAGAAGAGGGTTGTAGTGAACAAAGAGCCCGAGAAAATTTTTATATCATAGATAGGCAAGGGCTTATTCACACAGAATCATCTAATCTAGATAGTGAGCAAAAAAAATTCGCTCGTGATTATCAAAGTTTACAAAAGTGGGAATTAGGTTCTTCTCCTATTTCTTTATTAAAGGTCATTAAACAGGCAAAACCAACCATTCTTATCGGTGTTTCTGCTCAAGCAAAAGCCTTTACAAAAGAGGTTATAACAGAAATGGGAAAATATGTAGAGAACCCGATTATTTTCCCCTTATCTAATCCAAATTCTTGCTCGGAAGCAACACCTGAAGAACTTATACATTGGACTAAGGGTAGAGCTATTATTGCAACGGGCAGTCCTTTTGAAAAGGTTGATTACGATAATAAACAATACACCATTGCACAATGTAATAATGTCTATATTTTTCCAGGCATTGGTCTAGGAGTCATTGCAGCTAAAATTCCTAAGATCACAGATGAAATGTTTATTCAAGCAGCTTATGTACTCTCAAAACATTCCCGCTTACCCTTTTTATTTCCTCCTCTTAAACTTTTAAGAGAGGTGAGTCGTGAGATTGCTATAGCAGTCATTACTGTAGCAGAAAACCAAGAATTAATTACCCCTATGACAAGCGAGATAAGAGAAAAACTTGTGGATCAAACCATCTGGTTTCCCTCTTATCCCAACTACAGCTTTAAACAAGAATAACCTTACTTTTTAAAAAAGTGCTCTAAAGCCTTATCATAATTGGGCTCTTGTGTGATTTCTGGTACAAGCTCTGTATAAATAACCGTGTCATTTTCATCTAGAACAACGATCGCTCTTGCACACAAATTCGCAAGAGGCCCATCTAGCATTAAGATTCCATAACCTTCAGAAAAATCTTTAGATCCCATCGTTGAAAGACAAATAATATTATCTACTTCTTCTGCATGGCAAAAGCGGCTTTGTGCAAAAGGCAAGTCCGCCGAGACATTCAAAACAACCCCTTCTTGAGGATTCTCTTTTATGGCTTGATTGAATTTTTTAGCAGATAAAGAGCAAACAGCTGTGTCTAAACTCGGCACTATAGAAATCAGTTTACGCTTACCTGAATAATCCTTTAGAGAACGTTTTTTTAAGTCTTTATCTATCAAAACAAAATCTTGCGCTTGTATCCCTAACCTAGGCAACGAACCACTTATACGAACAGGGGATCCTTTAAGGGTAACTATATTTTGTTCCATGAATGCTTCCTTTTGGTCTGATTGTTGTAGATCATTTGCGTAAGAGACTTGGTTTAACAATAAAGCTAATGCAGTCAATGCTAAACGTAATTGCTTGCGATTTATATTCATTAATAGCGCTCCTATAGCTAAATTTTCTTCTAGAAGAGCTTAGTCAAAAACCTTTTTTGTTAATACACTTTTTTCTCCTTCAGAACGAGCTACGAGAACCGCACAGCAGCTATCGCTAAATACATTTACAGTTGTTCGGCACATGTCTAATAAACGATCAACTGCAATAAACAAGCCAATTCCATCAATAGGAAGTCCCATGGTTTTTAAAATCACAATAAGGGCGACTAAACTAGCAGAAGGAACCCCAGCTACTCCAATGGAAGAGATCAATGCGAGCACAACTATGGAAAATTGTGTGAAAAAGTTTAGTTCAATTCCATAAGCTTGCGCAATAAACATAGCTGCTACGCACTCATATAAAGCTGAGCCTGACATGTTCAAAGAAGTTCCCAAAGGAATAACTAAACTGCAAATACGATTAGATACACCCGCTCTTTTTTCCACGCAATCAATAGTAATAGGAAGCGTAGCCGAAGAAGAGCTAGTAGAAAAAGCAGTAATGATAGCAGGAGTCATGGCTTTAAAATGAAGAACAGGGGAGACCTTAGCTATCCATTTTAATAAAAGAGGAAGAGCTATAAGGGTAAAGCATATAAATCCTAAGAAAACCGTTACTGTAAATAACCCCAAGGAATAAAGCGAATGCAATCCTGTTTCAGACATGGTTTTAGCAACGAGAAAAAAGACCCCTAAAGGCAAAAATTTAATAACCACATGGGTAAATTCAATCATAATTTGAAAGATACCTTTTACAAAATCTAAAACGGTTTGAGAAAAAGAAGACTTAACCTTAGAAGTGCAGTATCCAAATAGTAAGCTAAAAAAAATGATTCCCAGCATTTCTGTTTTAGCAAAGGCTGCAAAGATATTCGATGGGATAATTTTTAGAAGAAGCTCTGTAAAGCGGTGATTTGCATGTGTTTCAACCAATTGCTGCTTTGCATTTGTTAAATCAGCAGAAGCCGATACATGTTCTGGGGTAATCGAAAAACCAGGACCGATTATATTCACAAAAAAAAGCCCTATTAAAATGGCTAAAAGAGTTGTGCTGATATAAAAAGTCACCATCTTCAAACCCAGCCTTCCCACAGACTTTTGATCTCCTACACGAGCAATGCCTGTAATCACAGAAGAGGCGACCAAAGGGATTACAACAAGAGTTAGAGCATTAATAAATAAAGAACCAAAAAACTCATAAAGCGGATGAAGCGATGAAAATAGATCTATTCCAAAAATACTCTTCCCTTGCTGTGTACAATCTCCTATAATAATTCCTAAAGCGATTGCAATGAGTACCTTCCAGGGGCTTTGTCTTTTTTTACTAGTCATTATTTTGTATTCCTTTAAATTTATCCAATTCCTATGCTAGTCTAGCTAAACTTTTCATTTTTATCTATTCTCTTATGCCCGAATTGCCAGAAGTCCAAACCACCGTTAATCAATTAAAAGTTTTTGAAAAAAAACACCTTATCAATGTTAAGGTACATGATTTCAAGCTCATTGAACAAAAAAAACTCGACTCACTAAAAGACAAAATTCTCTTATCTATTACCCGCCGTGGAAAATACCTACACTTTGCTTTTGAAAAAACCTCTTTGATTGTTCATTTACGTATGACAGGGCAGTTTCTGATAAGGCAAAAAAAAGAAAAGCACGATCGTGCAACCTTTTTCTTTTCCGATCAAGCCCCGCTTTTTTTTAAAGATACCAGGCGTTTTGGGACCTTCCTCATTACCAATCATCCAGAAGAGATTTTTCAGAGATTAGGTAAAGATCCTTTTGATCCTTACTTTACGCCAGAAGAGCTATATCATTTGCTATTATCTAGAAAACAAGCCCTTAAAACCGCACTACTAGATCAAACCTTGATTGCAGGCCTAGGTAATATTTATACCGATGAAGCTCTCTGGAAAGCAGGTCTTCATCCACAACGAAAATCTTCTAGTATTTCCTTTACACAAGCAGAAGCTTTATTCTCAGCTATTCGCGAGGTTCTGCAAAAAGGGCTTGATCAAGAAGGAACCAGCTTAGGGGAGGGGAATGCCAATTTTCATGCGATAAATGGCCAAACAGGCAAGAATCAAGATTGTTTATGGGTCTATGCCAGAGAAAAACAGCCTTGTCCTCGCTGTAAAAATCCTATTCAAAAAATAACTTTACAGCAAAGAGGGACACACTTTTGTCCACTTTGTCAAGAGGTTTGAGCGCTTATTTCATATAAAAAATATTTTACATTGTTTTTAAACTAACTAAATGTACTAATTGTTATTTATTTTAACAACTGAAGTATGTTATTTTATTTGGAATAAATATTGGAGTGTTTTAAATGAGTCTTGTATTTCCTGAAAGAATTGATATGTATTCTGGGACAATCGAATATCCTAGCATTACAGAGCTTACTCAGTGAGTTAAAAAAAGATAACATTCCTTTGCAAGAAAAAGAAAGTTGGGACGATTTTCTTACAGAGCTTTTTACCCTAGATAAAGTAAAAGAAAAGTTAGATGTGCAAAATAGAAATAGAATAAAAACAAGTTGCTCTGAAGCTGCGCTTGGGCCCGAACTACTCCAAGAATTACGGGGAGCAATTGCATCTGGTGATTTCACGCCAATCCCTTCTGATCGGTACTTGCCAAGATTTATTGAAAAGCAAAAGATTCAGCAAATGAAAAGGGTTCTTCCGTTAACGAGGGATGACACTTTATTAAGACTATTAAAAAAAGAGATTGATTTGCTGGAATCTGTTCAAAACCACCAAGAACAGGTGCATCAAGGGGACTTTCTCGATTTTCTTGACCTTGAAAATATACTTGAAAAAATAACGCTGGCTCCTAAAGAAGATTTAACGGGTACTAAAAATTTAACAGGTGATGAAAATAGGGCTTATCAAAAATTGATAGAATGGATTCTGGTCTCTCAAAAAATTTTAAGACCTCAAATAGAATCTAATCAGAATGTGCATATAGATTTAGCTGAACACCAAGTTAAACATTATGCTGAAATGGTGCACGGAGTGTTTCATAATTACACTAATACTCCTGGAGAAATAAAAAATCCCCTTTCTCTAGAAAAACTGCTTAATTTACTACGTAATAGAGAGGAAAATGCTGAAGAGATTTTTCCTCATATATCAACCCCGGATATTAGATATAGAAAAGAGGCTAGGTTCAAAAGAGATGCGGTTTTAACATGGGTTTTTAATCAAAGCTTTCAAAAAAATCCTGGCAGGATAGTTGCTACTGCAGAAAGCTTGAGTAATAAGATCTTTTATCCTAAATGGAAAGAGGTTTGTTTAATTCAACTTCCCAAAGTTCCTGCAGATATTTTCTGCAACACCTATTTCAAAGTTGCTTTGACCGCATCTGCTATATTTGTTTCTATTTTTTCAATCTATCAAGCACATGCAAGAGTATCACACCTTTTTGCAGCTAAAGGGATTCCTTTTATTATCAACCATGTTCCCGTGCAGGCCATCCGAGCTGGCAATGCAATCATAGGAGCCAAAGAGTTCGTTTGGAGAAATTATTTATCAATTATCGTAATTACCTGGTTGGTTAGAGAGGCGGTAGGAGAATTGCCGGAAATTCCTTATTTGAGCGCAGCTGCCAGAGCTATTGATTTAAGGCATCTCTATAACCGCTTTACTTCTTCTCCTCAAACCATTTTTGACTTTGCCTTGGAAAGGTCTATTTTTATTATAGGGACTGTTTGGAATACGTCTCAAGGGATAGGTCAACGATTTCGTAAGATATCCAGCAATGCGGAAAAAGAAAGAAATATAACATATAGGCAGAAATCCTTAGAGGTTTGGAAAAGATGTCAAGTGGCTTTAGCTTAAGTCTTTAAGAGAACCCTTTATAAAGCAGTTCTCTTTCTATTATTCAAGCCCTTCTGTTTCAGCTAACTAACAATAGAATTCTTGCATAATCAATGATACACAGGAAAACCAACATAATATCAATTATCAGACGTTAACGATATATAAGAGCCCTGCTATATTTGGAGATCACATCACTTTTTTTGGTCTCCTTTTTACTCAAAGCTAAAAACAGCCTTCATTAATGCCCTTATAATCAAAGATCTAAGAAAGGTCTGAATAAAAACATCTAAGGGGGTTCAAAACCCTCTAGAGAGCCTCTAAACAAAGAATCTCTGGTGTAAGAATTGGACTATTTAAATATTTAAGAATCTGTTGCTTCCTTTATTTCTTTTTGAGGAATTTTTTGGGGCAATCTGAACATCTCCAATAGTCTTTCAATAAAGCTTGTTCGCATATCAATGGCTGTAAGTTTGTTCTCAATGCTGCCAATACGACCTTCTATGCTATTCATGCGATTATCTATCTTTTCAAAGCGCGCATCCATTTGCGTTTCCATCTTTTCAAAGCGTGCATCCACCTCTTTAAAGCGCACATCTACCTCTTTAAATCGCATGTCTATGCGCGTTTCCATTTTTTCAAATCGCGCATCCATCCTGTGAATCATCCAAGTGAATCCACCAAGAGTAGGAATAAGAATGCTTGCAATAACAGTAATAGTTTGAGAGTCTATGCCCACATTTACCTCTTAAAATCTATTTGGACTTTTTCTAAATAAAATTTATTAATCTAGGAAACGTTTTTTTCTGTAAGTCCCCATTCCTATAGGAGAAATAGAGTAACAGGTTAACCTTCAAACATGCAATAAGCTTCATAGGCTTGAAGATGCCTTAATTTGACTTGGCTCCATTAAAACTCTATCGCTATTCCTAAATTATAACTGATTGAATATTTAATTTTGTCTTGATGTCCCTTTAAATTCTGAAGAATAGGAAAACCAATACCCCATTGGAAAATCCATCGTTTGGATGACAACCAGATACTAGGAGTTACAAAAATGGAATTCCCTCCAGAATTGAAATCTGTTATGCCATGAACTCTATCTTTTTCAGCATAGGTTCCATTAAATTCAATCATCAGATCAAAGATCCACCCTCTTGGGCTTAATGACTCGATATACCGCGCCAAGCCCCATTGATAGAGATAAGAGTTTCCAGATTTTGTGCCATGATGAGTTGTCCTTAAGTTAACTCCGGGAGAAATGAAGGCATACCAATTAAATGATGTGCAAGCGTATGTAGCTCCTAAGAAATAACTGAATGATCCATTCCCAGTCGGAGGATTCTTCGAGCTCGATCCTGTCGGAAATTGTAAATTAGCAACTACAGTTGCTTGCAGAGTGTAATTTGAGCTACTTTTATTATAAAACCCGTATTCGCATTGAAGGAAAATGTCCTCAATTCCCGAAGAGTGTGATGAGCCTGATCGACTTCTAGGGGTAAAAGGAACGAAAAAAGAAACAGAGAGATTATCTCGGATCCCATAGATTATATTCGGTATAATCACATCGTCATAACTGTTATGTCCCCGAATATAAGCTCCTGTTAGTTGAGGAAGAAGAGCCTTTTTGCCAATGAGAAGCTGGCCAAAACTGATCAAAGGAGCAATTTGTGCAATCAGAGGAACAGAAAAATTTCCCCTTGGGCAAGGTCCTTCTTCAGCAGACTGATCTGCATAACTTAAATTAGGGATAAGAAAAAAAATTAACAAAATTTGAAGAAAGTTTCTAATCATGGGTTTTCTCAAAAATTAGGCTTATTATACAATCCAGCTTGATTTCTTCTAGTAATTGCTAACTTGATCCTTGCTTTAAACCAGTTTATCACATACATTTTTGAGTAATTACAATAAGAATTTATCTAAATGAACGTAGCTATCGTATGTGCTCAGGGCTTGGGCGATGCTCTGCTTATGATGATCGTTGCCCACCAATTTAAGCTCTCTGGATATAAGCCAACCGTTTTTCATAATTATGCAAAAGAGTTGACCCTTCTTTTTAAAGATGTTTGCATTCTTCCTTACCCTTCTTTGGACCAGTTAGAAGTAGCTCTAGCGCCATTTGAGCACGTTATTATCGAAAATGACCATTCAAAGCGAGCCTATGATCTTTTTGAACTGCGCGAAGCAAAAAAACTCCATAATCTGATCTTTTTTTTCCCTACTGCTTCTGCTAAATTTCAAGAAGGTGATTTTCTTTTTGACCCTCACCTACCTGTTGCATCTAATCTTTGTCGCGCTTGCCAAATAACTCTTCAAATACAGAATGTAAACAAAGAAAATGGCATCCATATTCCAAAAGGAACACATTACAGATATCCTAAACGCATTGTAATACATCCAACTAGTAATGATCCAAAGAGGAATTGGCTTTCTTCTCAATTCCTAGCTCTTGCACACCGTCTTCAAAACGAAGGATACTCGATCAGCTTTTCTGTTAGCCCTTCTGAAAGAACTAATTGGCTTCATGTTGAAAGACAAGGATTTCAACTCCCTTCTTTTTCTGATTTGAGCGAGCTTTCAGCTTATCTATATGAATCGGGTTTTTTTATTGGAAATGATTCAGGAATTGGCCATTTAGCCTCAAATCTTGGTATTCCCACATTGACCATTTCTGGGAATCCTAAGAGAGCACGACTTTGGCGTCCTGATTGGCATATCGGGCATGTTGTGACGCTTCCCTTTCCCCTTCCCAACTTCAAGGGGCTCTATCTTCCTATCAGGAAAAATTTTTGGCAGCGCTTTATTTCGGTTTCACGCACACTAAATGCTTTTTATAAGCTTAGAGAGTCCACATGCAAGCTGCAGTGATCTGTTCACAAGGAATGGGAGATGGCCTCCTTATGATGATTGCTTCTCAATGCCTTTTTTCAAAAGGCTATACGGTTACTACCTACCAAGACACCCTCCCTGAGCTCAATACATGGTTTCCCGGTCATCATTTAAAAAAACGCTCCTCTCTAAATGAGCTTGAAAAACAGCTCTCTACTTATGAGATCATTGTTCTACAAAATGATAACAGTTCTTTATCAAATGCTATTATTGATCTCTACAAACTTGGTAGGCTTAATAATTTAAGTGTTTTTTATTCCAGTTATGAAAAAAGTAAACATGCTCCTTTGACTTTGCTAGATCAGGTCTTTGATCGCTCACGCTCTATGGTTGATAATATCGCAGAAGCTATTGCTTCTGTTTTACAGTGCAAGGAAGTTTCAAAAAACAATGGATTGGTTGTTCCAAGTAATTTCAAGAAAAACCGCTATCCAAAACGAGTTTTGATTCACCCAACAAGCACAACCCCCTTACGAACATGGAATGCACAGAAATTTACCAAAGTAGCTCAAAGCTTAATACAAAAGGGTTATGAAGTGACTTTCTGTGTTAGTCCCTCAGAGCATCCCGAGTGGGTTTTATTGATTAAAGATAGGTTTTCTCTGCCTCTTTTTCCTTCTTTAAACGAATTAGCAGGATTTATTTACGAGTCTCATTTTCTTATTGGCAATGAATCTGGAACAGTACATTTAGCTTCAAACTTAGAGATCCCTACACTCATTGTTGCTTCTTGTCAAAAACAAATCGCTCTTTGGCGTCCTGGTTGGTTTGCTACCAAAGTAATTACACCTTATCGCTTTATTCCTAACTTTAAAGGACTGCGCCTTCGGCAACAGAAGTGGCAAGCATTTATTTCTCCAAAACGGGTTGTTCGGGCTTTTACTAATTTATAAAACAAATATATGCCTTTTAAAAGATTCACTTTTTGTATTTTTTACTTGATAGCTCTAGGGATTAATGTAAATGCATTAGACCCTGTTCTGGAACCTGCAAACATCCTCCCTTATATAAGAGTTGCTTATAGCTTAAGAGAACAGTTTAAAGACTTAAATAAAATGCATATTGTTGAAATTGGTGGCGAATGTGGCGAGCAATGTAAAACACTAGCTAATTTAACCGGATTTGCAAGCTACACAATTATAGACCTACCAGAAAATCTTAACTTAGCAAAAAAACGCTTAATGGGTATTTCAAATGTCCATTTTATAGAAAGCTCAAATCTCCTCCAAGTTGGATCTTATGATTTGGTGATTAGCAACTGTGCTTTTTCTAGACTTAATTATAGAGAATACCTCGACTGTGTCATCTCCCCTACTAGAAATGGTTACCTGGCAGAGTCTCTTCCCATAGATGAACTATTGCGGTTACTTCACTCAAAGAATAGAAAGGGGAAAGTAAAAAAGGAATCCCCCAATACACATCTTAGCATTACATGGGAACCCAATGATGCTCCTATCTTTAGCAAGAAAAAAGATCCTCTAAAAAGTGAAACTGCAATCAGTTATAGCCTTAGCGGTGGACGTTTAGGAGATAATTTAATCGCTTATTTTCACGCAAAATGGCTTGCATATAAATACAACCTCCCTTTGCTTTATGTTTCATTTCCCTTTGCAGATCAATTTTGTCTGTTTGAAAAAGATCAACCGTTAGTCCCTAATTTTAAGTTTCAGAACTCTATAACAACTACAAGTGAAGCTGATATTAAAATGATTTCTTCATCCTTATTCGTCATTCCTTATTTTTCTGAAAATACGGAATACATATATAGCAATAAGATAGAACCTCCTTTTCAAGTAGATTGGGAAGATCCAGAATTTCATTCTCAGGTTGTAGAATGTTTAACGCCTAAAAAGCCTATTCAAAAGTCCCCTATGCCAAAGAATAAAATAACAGTGGGAGTCCACGTTCGAAAAGGCGGTGGGCAAGACAAGCCTTTTATGAATAGGGAATTGCCTTTAAAATTTCCACCAGATAGTTATTATATTCAACAAATTGAAAGAATTGCTAGAATTTTTAAAGAGTATTCATTGTATGTCTACATTTTAACCGATGATAAAAAGCCTGTAAATATAGTTAAAAAATATCGAAAGGCTATTAATAATCCTCATATTTGTTTTGACTACCGTAGAACAAAAAATGGACCCTCTATCAATATTTTAGAAGATTTCTTCTTAATTCCTCAATTTGATTGCTTGATCATTCCTCAATCAAACTTTTCACTAGTAGCCTCAAAAATAGCTGACCACGATCTGGTAATTACCCCCGCTCATCCTCTGTTTGTAGATGATGAGGTCATCATTGATGAAGTTGAATTAGTGTTCAATAGCAAGAGACTCTCGAAGAAAAAATTAAAAATAAATAACCGTTCTATATTTAAGCGCATTTATGACAAATTATAAATCCTCTTTTTACATTGCACTGCTTGTAGCTTTTATTGATAACATGGGCATCGGGCTTGTTTTTCCTATTTTTTCATCGATGCTTTTTGATAACTCTTTTTCTCTTGTTCCTTTAGAAACATCTTCTCATATGCGAGGGATTTGGCTGGGGTTTCTTTTATCCTTGATGCCTCTTGCTCAGTTTTTTAGCGCACCTATATGGGGTGCCATTTCTGATAACAAGGGCCGCAAAAAACCCCTTCAAACAAGTCTCATAATAGCTTTTTTAGGATATGTAATAGCCTTCTTTGGTGTACTTCTCAACAGTATCTTCTTTTTGCTAGCTTCTAGGGCTATCATTGGGTTTGCTTCTGGGAACATGTCGATTGTTCAAGCATCCATTGCAGATCTTAGCTCACAAGAACAGAAAGCTAAAAATTTCAGTCTCTATGCGATGGCCCTTGGTGCTGGCTTTGCTCTTAGCCCCTTTATAGGCGGCTCCTTATCATCTTTTGGCTATAGTTACCCCTTTCTCTTTGCTGGGTTAATTGTTGCAGTAAATCTTCTTTTTGTATTTTTCTTCTTTAAAGAAACGCATCACTCTACATTTAAAAGAAAGCTTAGCTTTGTCATGGGAATATCCCAATTAAAGAAGGCCTTTCATCTCAAGGGGCTCAGAGTGATTTTCCTCTGTTCTTTTCTTTGTTTATTTGCTTGGACCTATTTTTTTGAATTCATCCCTGTCTATTTGATTACTCGTTTTCATTTTTCCCCTATTGACCTTGGGCTTTTCTTTGGGGCTGCGGGAGGATATTACGCTCTTAGCGCAGGACTACTTATTCGTCCTTTTATCAAGCGTTTTAAGCCAGAGGTTCTTTTTCTGGTCGGTATGTTCTTAACAGCTCTTACCATTCTTACCATGCCTTTTATAAGCTCTCTTACTTGGCTTTTTGTTGTGATGTTTTTTGTCTGCTTTTTTACCTCTTTTGTTATGCCAACTGCTACTACTTTGGTTTCGAATAAAGCTTCAGCTGAAGTCCAGGGAGAAGCCCTTGGTATTTTTACCTCGGTTAATGCAGCAGCTTTAATCCTCAGCCCTCTTTTTTCTGGTTCTATTGTAGGGGCTTACCCTATGCTTCCTATGTGGGTGGGCGGAAGTATAAAACTCTTATCTGCGCTAATAGGAATAGTTATTTTTCGTAAAAGTTTTCTTTCTTGTAAAATAAACTAGATCCAATAGCTTTTAAATCAAATCTTCTCTACAGAATAGACCGCCCTCTTATTCTGTACTTAAAGCTCAACAAAACCCTGAAAAATTGAATCGTAGATTTTTTTTGACATGTAAAATATCTTTGGATATATCTACTCTTACTACCGTTTCAAAGGGATTTTACATAAAAAACCATATAAAGTGATTAGAAAGTAATATAAATGTTATGTAAAATTTACAAGGGCATGATATGCAGACTTCAAACGAATCAATAGAAGACAAATTAAAAAAAATCCCTATTTTTTTTAAACTGCTTGCAAAAAAGGAATTAAAAAAAGCTCTCACTCAACATAAGCCCCTTCTTGTCTTAGATATAGATACAATCTATATAAACATAGCTCGTGGAACAACAGTGTCTTCTGAAAATCTAACAGAGGCTCTTCTTAAAAAAAGCCTAGGTGAAGAAACTCTCTTAAGCGATCCTCTAGCTGGATTATATTCTAATCCAGAAGGCACCAACCTAGAAGACCGCATTCAAGGATTAGAAGTTAGAGATTTAGAAAATATCATTGATGACCTAAGCATAGAAATTCTTAATAACTATCGTGAACACATGGATAGTTTTTGGGAGTCAAAAGAAGTTCCCATTCCTCAAGAGCTATATGTTGATCCTGTGGATAATTTTTTAAAATCTCTTGTAGAAAATTCCTCTCTAATAAATAGAGCCTATCAAGTAGATAATTCGTATCCTACTTTAAAACAAACCGTAGTTTCCTATCTTAGTCAAAAACTAAAAGGTTTATACAAGAAAGATATCAATCCTGATACAGTGAGTGTTCTTATTTTAAACAAAGGAAAAGAAAACCCTTCTCCTATTTTTTTATATTTAACAGATTTTGTACTAACTGGTTTTTCTTCATTCTTTTTCTTCTACTCGCATTTATTTTTATTAGAAAACACGATACGAGTTGAGATCGATCAAAATACTAAAAACATAGCTTTCAGCGAAATTTTTCAAGAAAATGATATTTTATTGATAAAATCTAAACATCAAGCAAGGCTAGATGCCTATTGGGGGAAAAACTCTACGAATTATCGAATACTAGCAAAGTTTTCCTATCTTAAGGCTCTTTTTGAGCAGCAAGATAGTACTCTTAAACTCTCTGAAAAAAGCCTTAAGTTAGCCCTGCAAGCTATAGGCTTAACAGAAGAAGAGATGCAAGAATTAACAGATTTTAATGAAATAGATCCTAAAGAAATTCCCTTGAATATCTTAGAAACACTTTCAGATCCAAAAAACATTGAAGTATCGTCTTTGGTCTTTAACAAGCAAATAGCTTCTGATATTTTGAAAATTTGTGATCCAGAAACCAAAGAGTTATTAATCTATATACCTGGATACACCCCTTCTTTTGTCGAAGCTAAAAATGAAAATATTTTGTTTCATTGGATTTTTCACCAAGCAGAATCACCGGATAATCTTAGTTCAATTGCCTCTCATTTTTCTCACTCCAGCAGGATGGTAGACAATACTAAGTTAGATGCTTTTCTCTATTCAGATTATGTCGAACAAGGAGCGGATGCGACAGAAAAGATTGCTTCAGGAGATATCTTTTCTTTTATTACAGAACAGCAAAAAGAGCGGTTAGTAGCAGATTTGTATATCAATAAAATCTCAGTTCCTCTTTACACTGATTCTATTCCTGATTATCGATCTGCGGATTCTGCATTTTTTATAACGATTGCTGCAGCTCTGCAATACACCCCTCATCTTCTGCCCAATATTCATAAGACATCTAATGATTTGTATGAACTTCTTCCTTCTCCTTATAAAACGGCTTCAGAGCTTATTAAAAAAGGCATTAAGGATAAGCTGCACATAGATATCGATCCAGATAAGACATTTATTAGCTTTTCTTTGCATGAAGTAAAACCTGTTTCTCGTGACCCAAATATACCTTTAGTGAGAGGCCAAGAAGCTAGCACAGCCATCCAATCTCTAACGGAGGCTACGTTAAGCAATTATCAAGCAGGCTACTCTCTCCTTGGCTTTACAACGATCATTTATCAAGATCTATCTGGAAAAAGAGAATACACAGCAAACGCTCAATTGCTAAATATCTTACCAAAAGATGTAGAAGAGATTATCCAAAAAGCAGATCTAGATACCTTGCATAAAGTCAAACTGGACTCTTTTTGGAACAAGCATGCAGATCAAGTAAAGTACTTCTATCAGGATAGATACCTGCAGCAAGCCTTAGAAGTGCATTTGAATAAAGCTTTATCAGCAGACAACCTTCAGATCATAGTAGATGTAGCTTTTTGTTCTTTAAGCTTAGAAGAGGCGGTATTATCCGGCCTGATTAATCCTCATATCCGTATAGAAATAGTAAGCGTTGATAGCTATCAATCCACTGATATGTTTGTCTTTCGCGATACAAGTAAACAGAAAGTAGTCTTATACATATCAGGAAATCAAGAAGCATTTTTTTCCTTTACCAATTATGAAACATGTATCTGCTTTCTTGAAGAGAAGGGAAAAACAAATGCTGAATGGCAAAAGTTGCTTACTTCACATTTTTCCATGGATGTTCAAGATGTTGTTCTCAGCGCACTAAAGAGAGGCTCTTATGTAGACCCATCTTCTTTGGCATCTGTCCTCTATCCGCGCCCTGCTGATTGCTCTTTTTCAAATACTCATATTAGACATCCTATAACAACAAAACCTATAGAAAAAAGCCTTTTTGAAGTCATCCAAAAAAACAGCCAAAAGCGCTCTTACTTAGATGCAAATGCAGTGATTGTCTCTGATAGAGAACTTATGTTAAAACGCATTATCGGCATTGCAGAATCTATATATCTTGCCTTATTAGTGCCAAGCGTTGCCTTTCCTATTCTAAACTGGATATCACTTGTTGCTTTGGTAGCAGAAGCCTCTATCAATCTTTACCTAGCAAAAAATGCCGATACAGTAAAAGAGCGCCACCTAGCAGCTTTATCTGCAGGGTTTAATACTTTAGAGCTTCTTTTAATGGGATTTTTAACTCCTCGTTCTTTGAAATTTTCTAAAAATCAGCACCTTTCCGATCAGCAAGCGGGTTTACGCGCAATTGGCAGCGGTAAAGGAGTGCAAACTTCACTTAACAAAGCACCTATATCAGAGGAAATATTTTTTGACACTACAAAAACTATGTCAGTTTGGGCGATTTCATCATCTAATACTTTATTTAACCATTTAGATGTTAAAGCGTGGTTTCTTGGAGAACGATTTCTTCTATTTACTGGAAAAATAAGCAGGGCAAAGCATTTAATTATATCTTCCGATGGAGGATATTTCTTTGGAAGTGGCATTGTCAAAGTTCCAAAAAGCACAGAACTTGTGGTTTTAGGTCCTCATGGTTGGTCAATATTTGACCCTAGAACAGAAAACATTGCTAAAAGAGTCGTATTACCCTATGGAATCATTAATGAAAATACAGCTCTTCCTACACAAACCGCATTTTTTCCCTCTTTATTCTCTCGTTCTCCAAATATGCACTTTCATCCCAAGGAAGTGAATATAAAAATGTTAGCAGGAACAAAAGCTCCTGGACATATTAGAAACTACTCTTTGTCTAAATATCAAACGTTTGAAACTGGAGGAGAAAGCTATTTAGATATTGCACAGATTATTAACTCGTCAAGGCATCCCTTTCCCAATATTTATGGAATAGGTTTTAACCCAGTTGACGTCCTTACCATTCGCAACCGCAGAGGGAGACCCCATCCCAATTTAGAAGACGTCTTTAAATCCTTACAAAGTCATGGCATTCATTATGACAGAATTACTTTAGAATTTTGTCGCTCAAAGATGTCTCTTTTATCTAAGACGCAGCCTAGCTTAAACTATAAGCCAACTAGGTTTTATTAAAATTTACCCTTACTTAAGATCTCCTAATAATAAATCAAAAAAAGAGGCCTTATGGAATTAAATGCAGAAGAAACCAAGCTAAGCCAAATTCCTGAATCTTTGAGACTACTTGCCAAAGAGACGCTAAAAGCGCAAATAAACCTAGATTCAGATAAAACATATATAAATATAGCACATGGAACAACAGTATCTTCTGAAAATCTAACCGATGCTCTCCTTAAAAAAAGCATTGGTGAAGAAAGTCTCCTGAGTCATCCTCTAGCCAGGCTATATTCCAGTCCAGAAAGCACTAACCTAGAAGATCAAATTCAAGGCTTAGAAATTGAAAACGTAAAAACCCTCATTGACCAGTCAATCCCCATACTTATTCATGCGCATTTCCAGCAATTAAATGCTCTTTGGGAATCAAATGCGTTTTCCCCTCTTCAAGAGCTATTATCTGATCCCGTAAGCGATCTTTTAAAAGCCCTTGTGGAAAAGTCTTCTCTGGTAGAAAGAGTCTACCAGATAGATAGCATGTACCCTAATCTCAAGCAAAGTGTGACTTCTTACTTTAGCCAAAAACTAAGGACTTTATATGGCAAAGATATTCACCCTGATGCGGTAAATGTTTTGTTTTTCAAAAAAGAAGAAGAAAACTCTTTTGCTTTTTTAAGCCTTACTTTAACAAAGTTTATCTTGAATTATTTTTCAGCGTGGTTTTTTTATTCATACTATTTATCAGAGCAAAATATTATACAGGTTAAATTAAGCCAAGATGCTCAAAATATAGCCCTTAGTGAGATTTTTCAGGCAAGCGATATTACTGCTATAAAATCTAAACATCAAGAAAGACTAGGGAATTTTTGGCAAAAAAATACGAGTAATTACCGAATATTAGCTAAATTTTCTTATCTTAAAACTCTTTTAGAGCAGCAAAATAGCGCTTCTAAACTCTCTTTTACAGCTCTTGAATTAGCATGCCAAGCTATGGGATTTGATCAAGAAAACATAAAAAGGTTGGTAGATATCAATGAAATAAGCCTTGAAGAAATCCCCTTAAACATCTTAGAGGTTTTATCAGATCCAAAACAGGTAGAAGTATCTTCCTTTTTGGTTAATGATCAAATATCTTCTGATATTTTGAAAGTTTGTGACCCTATAACTAAGCACTCCTTACTATACATACCAGGGTACACTCCTTCTTTTATCGAAGCTAAAGATGAAAGGGTTTTGAACCATTGGGTGCTTCACCAAGCGCAATTACCAACTAATCTTAGCTCAATTGCTTCCCATTTCCCTCATTCTAGTAGGATGATAAATAACATCAAGTTAGATGCTTTTCTTTATCAAGATTATAGGGTACGAGAAAATTTAGGGCCTATCTTTACGAAAAAAGATATCTTTTCTTTTATCACGGAAAAACAAAAAGAACGAATCATTGCGGATTTGCATGTACATGAAATCCCGATTTCTTTCCAATACACTTATTTTCCTAATTACAAATCTACCGATTCTGCTTTTTTTACAACAATTACAGCAGCCATTGAGTATATCCCCTATCTTTTTCCTAATATTCATAATAGAGCTTATGACTTGCACGAGCTTTTTCCTCTTCCTCAAGAAACCGCTGTAAAGCTGATAAAAAAAGAAGTTAAAGATAAACTACATCTAGACATAGATCCGGACAAGACATTCATTGGGTATTTTATTCCTGAAAAAATACCTCATTCCCCAGGAGAATCGCCTTCTTATAAAATGCTACCAAGAACACACTCTCTAACAGAGGCTACTTTAAGCAATTATAGGATAGGCTTTACCCTTTGGAGTAGCTCAACTATTGTTTTTACGGACTCATCTGGGCAAGGAAAGGCATACCCATTACAAAGCCAGTTGCTTAACATTCTACCAAAAGATATTGAGGAGATCATCCAAAAAATTGATCTAGAAACCCTGCATAAAAATAAGCTTAATGCTTTTTGGAACAAACATGTAGATCGAGTAAAGTTCTTTGTTAAACATCGGTATTTGCAACAAGCTTTACAAGAATATCATAATAATACCTTGTCAGAAGAAAACTTTAAAATCATTTCAGAAGCAGCTTTTTATTCTTTGCATTTGGAAGAAGAAGGAGTAGCAGCTCTTATCAATCCCAATATGCGTATAGAAATAGTGAGCATTGCTAACTATCAATCAACCGATATAACCCCAATGTTGAGTTTAATTAACTAAGAATAGGAAAGATAAGACAAAAAAACAGTGTAAAAAGACCTCTTAATGTTGTACAAGTTTCGTTTCTGAAAAAACAACAACAAAAGAGGTCAAAAATGGAAACGCTTATTGAATTATACTGCTCTGTGGATGATTTTTGGAAGGATTTC
>NZ_CAAJGQ010000004.1 GCF_901000775.1 Candidatus Rhabdochlamydia sp. T3358 | reverse complement strand
CCATTGTTGCAGATTATATAAATGCGCAATCTACCATTAGCTTATTTCAGAAATTAGAAGAGCAATATCCCCATGCAGAACGCATTATAGCGATATGTGATAATGCAAGTTATTATAGGTCAAAACTGGTTTCTGAGCATCTCAACAACTCTAGAATAGAAATCAAGTTCTTACCCCCTTATTCTCCAAATCTTAATCTGATTGAACGACTTTGGCGATTCATGAATCGCAAAGTTCGAAATAATCAATATTATGAAAAATTCGTAGAATTCAAGAAAGCAACTCTTAGTTTTTTTGAAAATATTTCCACTTTCAAAGAGGAATTAAAAAGTCTCCTCTCTAAAAAATTTCATATTGTAAATCCTTAATTCTAAATCTCTAGAGTATATTACCTAATCTGCTATCAAAAATTTTTAGTTAAATCGCCCTGCTTCTTCGGCTTTTCTATTGCTTTATCCACTAACAATTGTTTCCATAATTGGTTTTAAAATCTTTTCAACATGAAATAATTTAGCGTATTCAAAAAGCTTATCTAGATTCGTTTTTCTACTTTTCCAGTACATTTTTAAGGCTTCAAGAACGATATCCATCCCGATTTTATTGCGAAATTTAACACAATCAATAAGGGTTTTTTCAATATCGAAAATCTTAATGATGCATCCATCGATCGTGTATTTCTGAACTCCTGTTGTTAATAACCTTTCAGAATACCAAAAATAACGCATAGGGGGATAAGCAATCTTGGGTTTATGGGCATGGCTTGACAAAGCAACATAAACAAAATGAGGAATTTGAGTAGTGATTTCATGAAATGCCAAAGCAGAGATGAGGCAGATAACTCCACCTTGGATTTTTTTAGATACTGGAATAAAGTCAGGCAAGGAAGGCTCTGGAAGCTCAATTAGTCTATATAAACCTCTACTAATAACTTCCAAATCCCCTCTATCTCGCAGCAAATAAAGTTCTCTACGATGCATACCAAGGTCTATAGCCTCTGACATGGTAAGAACCCCCCCCCGCTTTTCGAAAAACTGCAATGCTATTTTTTAATTTTGATTTTTTTTTCATGGTACAAAAACGCGGACAATTTCATCTATATCCGTAATATTGTACCAAATTGTCTAAATGTCAAGAAAAAATCATGGACTCTAAAAAAAAAGAATTAACCCTTTATCGGCAAGGATTTTATAGAGATTTTTTTGTTAATTCTTTTAATTTTTGATCAAACCTGGTTTTGAGAATTGCTTTATTCTCTCTGGTAAGATCCGTTAAGCTATCTGCAGCATGTTTCTTTTGATTTTCCATAGATGCAAATTGTTTAGGGTATTTTAATTCAAGACTCTCTTTCCATTTATCGTTATTGATAAGAAATTCAAAATAGGCTTCTTGATCTGAGAGTTTGTTTAAAATCTGTTTAGCTTCTTCTAAATCTTCTTGTTTTAGTGCACTACAGATGAAATAGAGCATATCTTGAACATCTACAAGATTTTTCTCTTTTATAAGGTTATTTAAAAAGCCAAGATCTGTTTCCATTTTGTCAAAAATGGGAAAAGTTGGGACTTTATTACGAGCAAGTTGCCCTAGCATATTGACAATCCATACGTCTTTAAGAAAACCAGCTAATTCTTTCATGCCTTTATAAGCAATTGTTGAGAGCTTATAAGCAAGATCTAAATTCAGAATAGATATCTCTAGTTTTTTAGACACAGATTCCTCCGTAGAGATCTCTATCTGATCTTTTACATTTTTGAATGGTTCCTCAATAAGAGCATAAAATGTATGTATAAATTCATCATCTTCATTAGCACGTTCTAAATAACTGATGATTTTCTGAGCAAAAGCCTGCTTATCCCTCTGGGAGATCTTAAGCTCAGGATTAGAAACCAAATCTAACCAATAAGTCAATTCTTGCGTTCTTTGAAGATGGGGTAATTCCATGGGATTTTT
The DNA here is from genome assembly GCF_901000775.1 of Candidatus Rhabdochlamydia sp. T3358. Classification (GTDB taxonomy): domain Bacteria; phylum Chlamydiota; class Chlamydiia; order Chlamydiales; family Rhabdochlamydiaceae; genus Rhabdochlamydia. Next base: position 36,214 of record NZ_CAAJGQ010000004.1, on the reverse strand, counting down.
ATGAATTAGGCCATATAGATACGCTAAGGATTTTTCGATAGGTTTTGTTGCTATATTAGAAAAATTAATAGAAGGACCTTTATGAGATTCCTGAATAGCACGCAATTCCAATAGCTCATTTCTAAAGAGTTTACACCCTGTTAATTCAATCTCACAATTTTTTGAAAGCCTTGCTATTTTTTTAATAGGAAGAGAGCGCAAATCAAGATTAAAGCCGAGATTCAATACTTCTAAATTCTGCAAATTGCTAATTCCTTTAAGCAATGCTATAATTTTATTATTACTAACATTGAATTCTTTTAAGTTTTCTAATTTAGCAAGTGTATAAGTTAGAGTTTTTAGATTATTATAGCTAACATTTAGCTTTATTAATTTATGTAAAAGACCCATTGTATGCGGCAGATTTTCGATATCATTATAACTAAGGTTTAGCTCTATTAAGCCTACAAGTTTTCCTATCTCATCAGGGAGCGTTTCAATATAGTTATGGCTAAAGTTTAGCTCTTTTAACATCAACATTTTACCAATGTTTCTCGACAATGTTTTTTTAAGCTGGTTGTGACTTAAATCTATTTTTTCTAGATTTGCGAGTTTATCTATTTTTTTAGGCAATTCTGTAAGAGCATTATGACTAAGATTTAACCATTGTAGCATGGGTAGTCGCTTAAGCTTAAGATCAGCTTGCAGGTTTTCAAGAGGAAAGGCCTTTAGCTGATTATGACTTAGGTTTAGCCATTCTAGTTCCTGTAACCACTTAAGTGTAGAAGGCAACTCTATAAGCTTATTATGGCTAATATCTAGTGTTTTAAGTAGTTTGCTAAGATTATTAATTAAATAAGCAATCTGATTATAGCTAAGATTAAGGTTTCTTAATTTTTGTAAATGCCCAAATGAGGAAGGTAATCTTGCCAGTTTATTATGACTAAGATTTAACCATTCTAGTTCTTTTGCATCCCCAATTTCACTAGGTAATTCTTTAAGATTGTTCTCTGCAAGGTTAAGCCATTTTAGAGCTTGAAATTTGATCGGTTTGCCTGTTAGATCTTTTACAATCTCTGCAGGAGTAGGATTTGGGTTTTTAAGCTTTAAGGATTCTAGACTATTCTTTCTAAGATTTAGTCTCTCTAAAGCGGGCAGATCAGCAATTGTATGAGGAATGGCTTTAAGCTGATTATCTTCAAGATCTAGCCATTCTAATAGGAGAAGCTTGCCCATTTCTTTAGGTAAGCTCTCAAGCTTATTATGTGGGAGATTTAACGTTTTCAGATGGATTAATCCACCTATTTCTTCAGGCAGATTTGTAAGTTTATTATCATTAAGAACTAGCCATTCTAATAGGAGAAGTTCACCTATTTCTTTGGATAAGTGCTCAAGTTGGTTATGTCGAAGATCCAGCATTTTTAAATTACGCAATTTACCGATTTCTTTAGGTAAAATGAGTAGTTGATTCTTATAAACTTTTAACCATTGTAGTCCTTTTAAATGACCAATCGTACTAGGCAAAGCTTTAAGCTGATTATTCTCAAGAAATAATTCTTTCAATTTGCAGAAACAAGGGTTATTAAAAATATCAGGTAATGAAGTTAAGCCTAATTTAGACAAATCTAAGTAAGTACTTTGGCTATCTATAAAAAATAAAATTCGCTTTTTGGCTCTAACTCGATTCTCCCCTAATGGAGCCTCTTTTACCCATTGGTCTAAAGCTCTTTCTAATGAGTTTTTACCTAAGCTGGAGCTTGAAGCAACTCGATTTGTTTTAGCTGTAGTTGGCGTCTGAACTTTATCCCAAACATGTACCGCTTTTTGTATGGCTATATAAGAACCAACCACGGTCGGAAGAGCTATAATAGCCAATGCAACCCAAGCTAAGGATTGCATTACCTTTGAGAATACTATTTGCTGATAGAGGTTTTTACCATGATCGATACTTATTTTCATATAAACCTTATTTATATAATTAATTACAATTAGTATAATTATTAATTGTTTATATTTAATAAATTAGATTTTTATAATTTTATAATAAAAAATAAGGTTTTTTTGTCTTAACAATCTATTATAGAAAGAGATATAGATTTTTAAAGTAAATTTTAACTTGTTAAAAAATGACTTAAGCATTTCTTTGTCAATGAGCAAACTTATCCGTTAGATTTTTGTATTTAGGCAAAGCTGCTAAACATGTATGTCTTTGATTTTAAATTGATTACATAAAAAAATCAAATCGAACAGACCTTGTCTAATAACATTGGAAATATTAATAGCAAGAGGAGGATCCTTTTTATATATTAAAAAGAGGCTAATGTTTAATTGATATTAACATTTAACTGTTAACATATAACTTACTTAAAAAATTAAATATAGGTTTTTAATGTCTTGTTATATAGATACTATTAATATTGAAAAAACAACAGCTTCAGAAACATACAATAAATCACCTGGAAAGATGGAATTATCTGCTGGTTCAAAAAAGAACCGTTTGAAATTTGAATTACTATCAAATGATATCCCTAATCAAACAGCAAATGTATATGTCGAAGTTATTGGCGATGATTTTCTTGGGCGCAGTAAGTCTTTTATCTTATCTACAATGCCCTTTAAATTCCTCAAAACTACACATAAAGGAAAAATAATCTATATTAATATTAATAGCCTTTCAAACAGACTAGGCATTAAGGTTGAAAAAATCTGTTCAGATGAAGCTTTTAATGCAGCGCTTAAAAAGCAGTTTGAAATAGTTCGCGAAACTGAAAAGAAAATAGACGCGTTTTTTCAAGAAATAAAAACAAGATATACAGAGGATGGTAATGATTTAAAAACCGTTAATGGTGAACCCATAATATCAAAAACTGATTTTCGTAAGCTGCTTGGGTTAACAGCATTTTCTAAATTTACTTCCAAACAAAAACAAGAAGCTAGTTACTCACTAAAAGATGGAAACATACTTTTTTTAAAAAAGCAAGAAGATCAAGAATGGCCTTTATTAACACTATTTACAAAGGATGTTCTAGGAGAAGGGGCCTGTGGGAAAGTATTAACTGTCCAAGAATTATCTATGGGTAGACTATCTGTAGCAAAAGTAGCTTATGATTCTGAGCTTCATGAAGATATCAAAAACGAGAGCATCATTTTAAATAAGATTTTTACTGATAGCAATCCAGTTGGGATTCAACAAAAACCTTATTCTTTATTTAATTTTAAAGACATAAATTATCGTGGATACATAGCACCAAAATATGATTGCTCTCTCTCTAGTGTAATACGAAGATTAAAGCCAGATGAAAAAATAGAGTCTGTTAGACAGCTTCTTAAAGGGCTACAAGAATTGGAAAATCAGCAAATTATCCATGGAGATATTAAAGAGGCAAATTGTCTATTTCGGAGAAAGAGCAATGGTTCTATAGAATGCGTTATTGCAGATTTTGGAGGGGCCGTTGATCTATCAAAAAAAGCTAAATGGCCAGACACCGGTACCCCTTTTTATGAGTCAGACGAAGATCATATAGCATATCGTTCTTTGCGTAGAAAATTACGCTCTGAAAAAATAACTGATGCAAGAAATGAAATTAATACATGCCTAAAAAACCTCCTTCTACGTAAAGATATTTACGCTATGGGTATTGTGCTAGGAAACCTATTAGGCTCTTATATCAAGAAAGAAAGCTCTAAAGAGCTAAGCTCCCTTATAGACCAAATGCTGGAAACCTCTTGGGAAAAACGTATTAGCGCCACAGAAGCTTTGGTAGAGTTTGAAAAAATCTTTCCCTGCCTAAATTCAACTGAAGCTGTTTAAACTTTTAATAACTTGAAGACTCAATCTTAACCTTTCCTCTAAAAACGCGATAAATCATAGCGCTATAACAAAAGACAAAGGGAAGCCCAATAGCTACAATAATCAACAATACGGTAAGATTTAACTCTGAACCAGAAGCGTTTAAGAAATTAAGACTTAAAAGATCTGGCTCTATTAAAGAGCGTACAAGGTTGGGAAATGTGCCTATTCCAAAAACAACAAGCATAAGCATAATCCCTAAACAGGAAAAAAGAAAGGCTTGGAAGTCTTTTTTTAGGGCAAATAACCTGGGTACATTGAGAATAGCTAATAAGGCAGCTATTGGAACAAGAGAAAGCCATCTATACTCTTTAATACGTTCTACCATGTGAGGCATAAACATCCAGGTAGAAAGCGTTGTGATAAAATAGGTAATGACAAATAAGAGGATGCAGCGTTTAACCCAAATGCGTAATCGCTCATGCAACACCCCTTCTGTTTTCATAGTTAAATAGATAGAGCCGTGCATAATAAATAGCGTTGTAGTAAATAATCCAATCAAAACAGGGTAAGGACGGAAAAATAAACCAAAGTTTCCTACAAAGTTGCCTTCTTGATCCAGAGGAACGCCCTGGATTAAATTACCCAATCCAAGACCTAAAATAAACCCAATGATAAAACTGGCAACTGAAAAGGTAATATCCCAAACTTTGCGCCACAATAAAGAAGCTTGCTTGCTACGAAACTCAATAGCTACTGCGCGGAAAATAAGCCCACAAAGAAAAATCATAATGAGATTATAAAAGCCTGATAACAAGGTAGCATACACGGGAGGAAATCCGGCAAGCAAACCACCGGCTACAATGACAAGCCACACCTCATTCCCATCCCAAACAGGGCCTATAGCATTTAAAAAAATACGTCTATCTTGATCTGTTTTTGTAAATAAATGCAGCATTCCAGTTCCTAAATCAAAACCGTCTAAAGCAACATAAAAAATGATGGCAATACCTATTACAAGATACCAGGTAAAGCTAAGGGTGAACTCCATTTTTTAAACCTCTTTCTCAAAAGGATTACGGTATACTAGATCCTGCTGTATTGGTAAAACATCTTCTTCTGGGCCGTGTTGTATCTTGTGATTAAGCAGATAAATAAATAGAGTAAACAACAAGGCATAAATCACTAAAAACATCATAATCGAAAAAAAGACCTGACTTTTATGAATATTGGTTGAAATACCATCCACTGTTTTAAGAATTCCATAGACAACCCATGGCTGTCTTCCAACTTCTGCTGTCATCCAGCCACTAAAATTGGCAATCTGAGGAAATATAACAGAAGCCACTAAGCCACGTAAAATCCATTTAGAATGCATGAGTTTTTTACGTCTGTATTGAATACAGGCTAAAATGGTGAGCAAAGCCATTAGAGACCACATCGCAATCATCATATGGTAAGATTGAAAAACCACTTGAATAGGAGGTCTTTCGTCTTCTGGTATTTGATCAAACCCAGTAACTGGTGTATTAAAATCATGAAAGACCAAAAAGCTCAAAAGGCCTGGTATTTTAATTCCTCTTACCTTCTTTGCCACATCATCGGTCCAACCTAGTAGAGCAATTGGGGTCCTAGGCTCTGTTACATAGATCCCTTCCATAGCTGCTAGTTTTGAAGGCTGGTTCTTTGCAACTCCTCTTGCTGTGCTATCTGCTGAAATGAGTTGCAGGATGAGAACAATGGCTGCTGCGATTAAAGATATACGCAAAGTGGCTTTTGTAAATAAAGTATGTCGTTTCTTTAAATAATAATAACTACTCACACTCAAAATGCAAAAGATCCCTGCTAACCAACAACCTAAAATGACATGAATTAAGCGATCTACGCTTGAAGGATTAAAGACCATTTCCCAAAAATTATGAATGATAGCGCGCGCTTGTCTACCTTCACCTGAGATGATATGCCCAGCGGGCGTTTGCATCCAAGAGTTGGCTACAACAATCCAAATAGCGCTAAAATGCGCACCACAGGCTACGCAAATGGTGGCAAAATAGTGAAATTTAGGAGTGCATCTTTCCCAGCCAAATAGCATAACTCCTAAAAAGCCCGCCTCTAAAAAGAAAGCAAAAATCCCTTCTGCTCCCAAAGCACTTCCAAATACATCTCCTACAAAACGTGAATAATTAGCCCAATTTGTACCAAACCCAAACAACTGCACAAGTCCTGTTGCTACACCAAGAGCAAATGTTAAAGCAAAAATTTTTGTCCAAAACTTTGCAATTTGTTGATAAAGAATATTTCTTGTTTTTAAATAAAAACCTTCAAAAATCACAAGCATTAACCCTATACCAATACTTAAAGGAGGGTAAATATAGTGAAATGCACTTGTTAGCCCGAATTGAATTCGAGACAACATAACAACATCCATGAAGCTCTCTTCTTAAGTTTAAAAAATGAATAGTTCTTGATCCTAACAACATCGCGAAAAAAACTCAAAGCGAAGATCAGCGAAGATCATTTAAATTAAAAAATATTCTTCTTTCTAGCTACCTTTTCTGTTATAGTTTGCCTGGGTTCAAACTATATCAAATAACTCCTAAGATGTAAAAAATGAGTGCGATTTTTCACAGTTTTACTTCCCTCTTTGAAATTCTAGTAATCACTGTGGTGATTAACTATTTACTTATGTTTTTCTGGAACACACGTTCCATGGATGTGGTATTAGGATTATTAGCTATTTTATTCGCTTTTGCCTTTGCTTCTTGGTTAAATTTCCCAATACTACATAGAATTATAGGATTGTTAAGCAACACAGCATTATTGGGGTTATTAATCATCTTTCAGCCGGAAATGCGTGTAGCGTTATCTAAACTTAGCCCCAAGGGACGTCGTTACAAAGAGGTAACAGAATTTGATAAATTCTTAGACCATTTAGGAACTTCTGTGTATCGTCTTGCAGAAAAAAGACTCGGAGCTCTTATTCTATTAGAAAACGAAGACTCTCTAGATGATTTTGCTAGTAAAGCCATACAACTCAATGCAACCTTTTCTTCCGAGCTACTAGAATCTATTTTCGATACGACAACCCCTCTGCACGATGGTGCGGTTATTATTCGCAATACAACTATTCTTGCAGCTTCCGTAATTCTGCCTCTTGCTGAAGATAGCCTGCAACTCACCAGGTCCATGGGCACACGACATAGAGCAGCTTTAGGAGCGAGTCAATTGACAGATGCTGTGATTATCATTATATCCGAAGAAGCTGGCAGAGTTTCTATTGCTCGTGATGGAGTAATGACACCTGGTGTAAAAATTGATAGGTTTAAAGGGATTATCCGCAGCATTTTCACACCTCCTGCTCCTATGAATACAAATTTTAAATCTAAACTAAACTTTAGAAGTTGGTTCCAGAAATGAACGCTGTAATCTCCAAAATATTCTCTAATTGGCCTAGAAAATTTGTAGCCTTAATTTTAGCAATTATTATCTGGCTTATTGTGAACCAAACACTGATTAGCACACGCACTATTAATAATGTGCCTATTCGCATCATTAATCTACCTCCAGGGAAAACATTGGAGGGAATCCAGACAAACGGACACCTTGTTAAAAAACTCAATCTGACAGTCACTGGCAATAAAACCATTATTGAGGAGCTAAGCTCTTATGATTTGGAAGTTATATTGGATGCAGCGGATAAACCAGATGAGTTCATGGGCATAATATCTAAAAAAAGCTTGTCCTCGCTAAATCCTGAAATTGATCTATCTAAGGGGATTAAGCGCGTTCAATATCCTAGCTTTATTGTACGGATGACTAACTTAGTAACAGAACAAATTCCTATTATTATCACTAAACCTGTAGGAGAAGCTCCGCGTGGCTATCAGTTCTTAGATGTTTGGCCTTATCGCTTACTTCTTACAGTACAAGGTCCTGAAGATACTTTAAAACGACTCAAGGAAAAAGAGTTAAGGCTCACCTTAAATCTCAATGAGATTAAAAAGTCACAACTTGATGCTCTAGATCACGATGAACAAGAAATCATCAGTTTTTTTGTCCCTGATTATTGGAAACAGATTAGAGTACCTTCTTTAGGTGATGCTCCTATCTCTATCGATGATCCAAAAGCAAAATTACTTAGAATTGATTTTATTCGTTCTCGTTTTTCTCCTCTTAATCATCCTATTCCTGTATCTTTATTCTTCCCTATTGAAACTTTAAGCAAATTAAACCCTGACACAATCCAATTAGCTGAATCTAGTTTGCTGAAAAAAATACACGGACAAGGCGTCATTCAGATCCCTCTTTTGCTTAATGGTGTTGGGCCTCGCTTTTTAAATCTTGTAGAAAAAAAACTACAAATTGAAATTATCGTTATACCACAGGCCAAGCAAGAAATTCTTTCTTGGAATTTACAGCTGGTTAATCCCAGACAATTAGAGGACCAATACGTGCAAGCTTTTAACGGAGAGCTAGTTGATCCAGATATTTTGCTACTAGCTCCTATATTAAGAGAGGAGTATTTAAGAAATCGATTCCGTAGTTATGTAAATCGCCTACAGTTATTCAAAGTAGATGAAACAAAGCTAAACTTATCTGTTTCCCTGAAAAAAAACTTAATTACTATCGAAGAAATGGATTCTTCTGTTAGCATAACCACATCTTCTAAATTGTAATAAATGAAACACCGAATTACCCTTTTAAAAAGCAGCCTTACACAAACAGGTGGACTAGAAAAATACACTTGGCAGATAGCTCAAAGCTTTTGCCAAAAAAAGTTTCCTGTAACTCTATTAACAACAGGAACTTCTCATCCTCCCTTTGAATCAGATTATCTTAATATTGTTTCTTTTCCTATTGACTATCGATTAAGTGTTTTAAATCTACTGCAATTTAATCGTTGCTGCGCGCAATACATAAAAAAGCATCCTACACCGATTATTTTTGGATTAGATCGCAATCAATTCCAAACGCATATTCGTGCAGGAAATGGAGTGCATGCAGCCTATTTAAACTACCGAGCACAAGAAGAGGGCATATACAAAAAACTTAGCTTCTTTTTTAATCCTCTACATCAAATGACTTTGCAGTTGGAAAAAAAAGCCTTTGAGCACCCCGAATTACAGATTTTATTTACTAATTCACACCTTGTAAAACAAGAAGTGCTTTCCTACTATGATATTGCTCCAGAAAAAATACAAGTTGTGCATAACGGAGTAGAATGGACTGTCCTAGAGCCTCATTTTCAAAGTTGGCATCAAAAAAAACAAGCTATCCTTCAAGACTTAAAACTTCCTTCTTCTTGCTACCACTTCTTATTTATTGGAAATAATTATCGCCGTAAAGGCTTATCTAAGTTACTACAAGCTCTTTCTTTGATAAGCAATCAGAACTTTCATTTAAGCGTGATTGGAAAAGAATATCATTTAATAGACTTTCAGCAACAAGTATCGGCATTAAATCTAGAATCTAAAGTTACCTTCTTTGGACCTAGAAATGACACTTATCAATTCTATCAATATGCTGATTCTTTAGTTATCCCCTCTTTTTATGATCCTTTTGCCAATGTTACAGTGGAAGCTCTTGCCATGGGTTTGTTTGTGGTATCCTCAGCGCGTAATGGCGGCTCAGAAATTCTATCTCCCTCTACTGGAACGGTAATTGAGTCTTTAGAAGATATATCCTCATTTGCCCAAGCTCTACACATAGCTCTTTCTCATCCCAAAACAGAAAAAAGCGCAATCGCTATTCGCGAATCTGTAAAAAGCTTTGATTTTTCTCATCAACTAGATCGCATGGTTGAATCAATCTTAATAAATAATTAAACTGAGCTAAAAACACTCTTTAAGGGTGTTATTACTTTTCAATAATATATTTATAGGGAAAATTGCCATGCCATTTAGACTTACATTTTCTTGCACCCAAAGTCTTATGAATCCTGTAAGCCCCAATACACAAAAAGACTCTTTAGAAGATCGAGTATGCGCTTTATTCTCTATTGTTTCTTTGTTAGTAGACGCAAGCTTTCATTTATTTGCAGCAACCTATAAGGGTTTTGGTTGGACAGCATTTCAAATTTCTCGTAAAAACCCACCTGACTACTATAAAGAAGCTTACTCTCATTTCATAAAAGCGCTGTGTTGTGCTTCTATGATACCTGTTGGCTCTTTAGCTGGGTTCATATGCCCTAGTGTGTTTCAACAAAAACTACAAGGGTATTTGGGTTGGAAAGCTTCTTTAATAGATGCCTCCGAAACAACAGAAAATAATCAAACGCTAGAAGAAGAACTACAATCGAAAAATGAAGAAATCAAAAGACTAAAACTGCAAGTAGCTTCTCTTAAAGAGCTTACTGTTTCAACTAACATGGTTAATCCAGGTTCTTCTTTTAGAAAAAATATAATATCTTTAGATTCGGAGGATGATGTATTTTTAGATGCTACAGAGGAAACTAGTGATTTAAACGAACCGCTAGAAGAAGAACTACAATCGAAAAATGAAGAGATTGAAAGACTAAAATCACAAATAAATCTTCTTAACAAGATCCTTTCTCCACTAGAAACCCTCCATCCTTATAATCAGGTTCTTGTTATACAGAAAACTTTTAATAAATCAATTACAGATACACCTGTTATTTACGAGTACTTATCAGATCAAGTTAAGAAAGAAATTAATGATGCATTTCAACCTAAGCTTAATATGAGCTTTCCTCAGTATTGTGCTCAGATAAACCCAGATGTCGACTCAGCATCTGATATTTTTATAGGCTTATTAAGTAAGCACACTTTTTGGTCTTGCACAAGTCCTAAAGAGACTTCAATAAGCGCAGTCATTAATACTTTATTTGGATTTGTCTAAGAACTATGAGAATAACTTGCCTATTCATATATTAGCCTTAATCTGTTATACATAAAGTATGTTCTCTGATCGTTTGGTATATTTTAGTATTTTAGTATTCACTTGGCCTTTGCGCTGGTTGTCATATCGAAGTATTCATAAGATAGGTTCTTTTCTAGGAGCCTGTCTTTTCTATGGGTCTTCTAAGTTCCGCAAGCGTGCATTGAGTAATTTGAGCCTAGCTAGTAGTTTGCATCTTTCTAAGAAGGAAGTGATTTCTGTAGCTAAGCGCTCTATACAAAATGTGATGATCACCTGTTTAGAATACCCTAAGCTCTCTATAGAAAAAAACATCCATCATCTTGTGCAGTGCGAAAATCCACAGCAGGTAGAAGATCTGTACAAAACTGGAATCTCTCCGATCTTTTTTTGTGGACATCAAGCAAACTGGGAACTTTTTTTTCTAGAAGGAACAAAACGTATGCGGGGTGTTGCTATAGGAAGACCGATAAAAAATCAGTTTCTTTATAACTGGGCACTTAAAATCAGGCAAAAATACGGTGGCAAGATTATCCATCCAAGAGAAGCGGTAAGAGAAGGATTAAAAGCTTTAAGAACAGGGTCTTTTCTGGGAATTGTTGGTGATCAAGGCATGCCAGAGAGTGGTTTGTGTTCTTCTTTTTTGGGCAGAAAAGCCTGGACATCTCCTATACCTGCATTGCTATCTTATCGAACAGGATCACCTCTTGTTGTAGCAACTATGAAACGTCAAAAAACAGGTTATCGCATTCGGTATTCCGAACCTATTTGGCCTAATCGAGAAGCTCCTGCTCATCAAGAAATAGAGAGAATGATGCTGCAAGCTTTATCTATACTAGAGACCAGCATTATGGAAAAACCAGACCAATGGCTTTGGTTACATAATCGCTGGAAACAACAAACCTTAAAAAGAATAAAGGGAAAGTTTCGTTTTGACTCTATTTGTATAATTTTGCCTCAAGAAAGATCTTTATTTGAAAAAATAGCCTCTGATTTGATAGCTTTTCGCGAAGTGTATCCGCATGAAACCATTACGCTTAAAGTTCCTAAAAACTACTCTGTACAAATCAAAGATATGCAAATAGAGTATTATGAAAAAGAAGAGGATCTCTTGCAGAGCAACTTCTGCTACAAATTGATCTATAACTTTTCTTCTTGCCATAAGCTATATCGTTACTTTTTAAAGCTAGCTACTTTTCAGATTATCTCTTTAGAGCAATTGTATCGCTTAGGAAACACGCAGGATGATGAGCCTTTTTCTCAGGTTTTAAAAAGGGCGGTTTTGCGTGCCCCATAACCGATTCTTTTTGGAATCTTCTTTTCAAAAAGCAGACATCTTATCTGTTACTGGCAAAGAATTACATCATCTTAATGTGGGTCGTATTCGCTTAAAAGAGGAAATTAAACTGGTAAACGGAAAAAGACAACTGGCTACTGGATGTGTTGTACAAATAGAAAAAACGCGCGTGCAAATAGAGATATTATCAGTAATAATAGAAGACATTAAGCCAAGCATTATTATAGCCCAAGGAATTGCTAAGATGAACCATCTAGAATGGATCATTGAAAAAGCAACAGAGCTGAATGCAACAGAATTTTGGCTTTTTCCTGCGGTGCTTAGTGAGAAAAAAGGGATTTCTGACCAACAATTACATCGTTTACAAGCTCTTTCTATTGCAGCTCTTAAACAATGTGGTAGACTCGATCTTCCTAGTATAGAAATAAAACCTCCCCTTAACCAGTGGCAGCAGACAAAAGCCCTTATGTTATTTGGTGACCCTTCTATGCAAAATCCTTATCTGTGGGAAATTCCTAAAAATAAGTTCCTCTCTCCTATTATTTTCTGTATTGGGCCAGAAAAAGGGTTATCTGATCGGGAAAAATCTTATTTAATCTCACATTTATACGCTAAACCCGTACGTCTTCATCCAAATATTCTAAGAACAGAAACAGCTAGCTTAGTAGCACTTAGTTTAATACAATCTAAAATAGAAATATAATTAACAGTAAACCATTGAATTATTTATATAGTAAATGTAGGATGAAATTATAAACTAAGGAGTATGCGTATGAGCGCTTTTCAACCTTCCTCAGGAGCTCATCCTCTTTTTATCAAAGAGGCTGAAAAATTAAAGGCAAAAGTCGATTCTTTAATTTCTAAGATTCAACAAGATGAACACTTTAGCCCCAGCCGCGAAGAAATAGGAAAGCACGCAAAAACCTTGATTGATTTAATGAACCAATATCATGATCAAATCCACAATCATGAAAATTTTCTCAAAGCAGCCTTAATCGACCTAACTGCCATTCCAGAAATGGCACCCCAAATGCAAAAGCTTTCTTTTTTAACCTCTTTAAAAGAAGCTTCTAAAGAATTGCAGCTATTTCTTAAGTGTTACTAACCAGAGCTATGATGAGCCACCGATAGTCTCTACAATCATGGTATTAGTCGTTCTACTAATCCCAAAAGGATCTCCTGCTACTACTACCACCAAATCTCCTAACTGTACAATTCCTTGGCTCAAAGCAAAGTTGCTTATTTGGATAAAAGCCTCTTGGATATTTTTTTGTTCAGAAGATAGAGCAGGGGTAACGCCCCATTCAAGAGCTAATTGATGATATACTTTACTATGGGGGGTCAAAGCAATAATGGGAATTTCTGGGCGAAGGCGAGACAAGGCGCGTGCAGAAAATCCACTGTTGGTAAAAACAAAAATCCCCTTTGCATGAGAACTATAAGCTGTCTTAACTGAGGCTAGAGCAACAGAGTTTGTTATGGCTATATCCTTAAAACCCATTGCTGAATCATTAGCAAATAATTGCCGATAATTAAAATCTTTTTCAGTCTCTTCTGCGATCTCTTTCATCATCTGTACTACTTGAATAGGATATTTTCCAGCAGCGGTCTCACCCGATAACATCACAGCAGATGTACTATCATAGATTGCATTAGCTACATCTGATACTTCAGCACGTGTTGGCAGTGGGCTTGCAATCATTGATTCTAACATTTGAGTTGCAGTAATAACGGGCTTCCCTGCTTGGCGACACTTGCGAATCATCATTTTCTGTAATCGAGGTACTTGATTTAAAGGCAGCTCTACTCCTAAATCTCCTCTTGCCACCATGATCCCATCTGCTACTTCTAAAATGGCATCAAAATTTTGTATACCTAAACTATTTTCTATTTTAGCAATGACAAGAATCTCAGGTTTTTTCTGACTCATTAATAAACGCTTGATTTCTAAAACATGTTCAGCAGAACGAATAAAAGAAGCCGCAATCAGATCAATATCTAATTTGCAGCCAAATAGAATATCTTTGACATCTTGCTTTGTCATAGAAGGCAGATCGATATGAATTCCCGGGACATTTACACCCTTATAAGAGCGAATGATCCCATTATTCTCTATTTCAACTAAAACCCCTTTCTTGGAGATTTCTATAACTTTGGTTAGTATATAGCCATCATCAAATAAAACTTGAGCCCCTATTTGAAGAGAATCGAGCACAAAAGAAGGCTGGATAGATATGCCATTAGCATCTCCTAGTACTTCTTCTTTGGTAATTAAAATTTTTTGTTTAGAAAAGACTTCTAAACAATGATTTTTAATTACCCCTAAACGGATTTCAGGCCCTTTAGTATCCAGCATAATGGCAAGAGGAACTGCTTTCTCCTTACGAGCCTTTTTTAGCATTTCAATGGTTTCTTGATGCTCTTTAGAGGTTCCATGGCTAAAATTTAAGCGAGCTACGTTCATCCCTGCATCGATAAGCTGTAAAATTTTTTCATAGCTTCTAACAGAGGGGCCAATCGTGCAAATAATTTTTGTCTTTCTTAACATGTGCTATAGATTATTGTTTAATGGTGTCTAAAGGGATTATGATACTTAATGCAAGTATTTCGAAAAAAGGGAAATAATGTATTATTTGTTTTCTATGCGCCAGATTATTTTAAAAAAAGTAGCCGTTCACAACTTAAAAGAAGTAAATCTTACTTTAAATCATAACCAGCTGATTGCATTTACAGGTGTATCAGGGTCAGGCAAATCCTCGCTAGCCTTTTCTGCAATTTATGTAGAAGGACAAAGGCGTTATCTACAATCTCTTTCTACTTATGCTAGACGCCACTTAGGAGATTTGCCAAAACCAAAGGCAGAAAGTATAGAGGGAATATCCCCTACTGTGGCTATTGAACAAAAAACAGCTGGTCGCAATCCGAGATCCACAGTAGGAACAATCACGCAAATCTATGACTATCTGCGTGTTCTCTTTGCACGGGTTGGCATTGCTCATTGCCCTATTAGCAAGCAGGTAGTAACACCTCAAAGCATGAGTCAAATTACACGTCGTATCCAAAAACTTAAAGCGGGTACTAAAATTCTGATTTTAGCTCCCTATGCTTCCAATAAAAAAGCAGAATTCAAAGAAGATTTTAAAGAGCTTTTACGTAAAGGATTTACCAAAGTACTTCTAGATGGAAAAGTGGTTAACCTAACAGAAGAGATTGCTATTGATGGAAAAGTAGCACACAACGTAGATCTCATCATTGATCGGCTGGCTCTTGATCCAGATGAAGAAAAAAGACTTCTTGAATCCATTTCTCAAGCGCTAGAAGCAGGCCTTGGCGTCATGCGTATCATTCTTGTCGACACACAAGAAGAGCTGCTTTTTTCAGAACATGCTTTTTCTTCAGAATCTGGTTTATCTTATGCTCCTTTAGAACCCTCTGATTTTTCTTTTAATCATCCTAAAGGGATGTGTCCAAGATGTCTAGGATTAGGAAGAATAGAGGATTTTGATTTGGAGAAAATTATTAATCCCAACCTATCTATTAAAGAGGATTGCTGCACAGTTGCAGGCTCCTATAATACGGTACGCTGGGGCAATATTTACGATAATTTAGCTCGTATTTATGGCTTTAATGTAAGTACCCCTTGGAAAGATCTTTCTGATAAAGCCAAACAAGTATTTCTGTATGGAATAGAGCAAAAATGGACACGAATGAAATTTGTCCATCCGATAAAGAAAACGCGCTGGACGGAATATGTGCATTTTAAAGGCGTGTTAGCTGATGCAAAAGAGCGTTATACAAAAGCTCAAAATGATATCTATCTCTTAAAAATACAAGAGTTGCTTGTTAATTCTCTTTGTCCTAGTTGCTTAGGCGATCGCATTAAGCCTTATCCAGCAGCAGCTACTATTGGGAGTAAAAGAATCGCGGAAATTACCCATTTATCCATTCATGATGCTTATACTTTTTTTGAGAATCTTATTCTTACTGATGAAGAACAAATCATTGCAGAAGAACTTTTAAAAGAAATCAAGCAACGTCTTGCCTTTTTAAAAGGAGTAGGTTTGCATTATCTTAGCCTTGAGCGCAGCGCTCCTACTTTATCTGGAGGAGAGACACAACGTGTGCGTTTGGCTACACAAATTGGATCAGGACTTGTAGGCGCCACTTATGTACTCGATGAGCCTTCGGTGGGCTTGCATCCACAAGACAACATCCGGCTACTACATACTTTAAGAAAACTCCAAGAGCTAGGCAATACTGTGATTGTTGTAGAGCACGATGAAGAGACCATTCGTGCAGCGGATACTATTGTCGACGTAGGCCCAAGGGCAGGAAAAGAAGGAGGTGAGATTATCTCTTGTGGCTCTCTTGAAGATTTACTGAATAACCCTTCCTCTATTACTGGGGCTTATCTCTCTGGTAAATTAAAAATTCCTATTCCTAAACGACGCACAAGTACTTCTTTTTTAACTATAGAAGAAGCTTCTCATCACAATCTACAACAAGTTACCGTTAAAATTCCTTTGCATTTGCTCGTCGCTATTACAGGGGTATCGGGATCGGGTAAGTCCTCTTTAATTACAGACACCCTTTATCCCATACTCGCTAATGCTCTTCATCATGCAAAACTACCTATTGGAGCTTATAAAAACATAGAGGGCATAGAAAAAATTGATAAAGTGATCGCGATTGACCAAACTCCTATTGGGAGAACCCCCAGATCAAACCCCGCTACTTTTATTAAACTCTTTGACTATATTCGCGATCTATACAGTCAGCTTCCTCAAAGTATTGCGCAAGGTTATACAGCAGGTCGCTTTAGTTTCAATGTCAAAGAAGGCTCTTGTATGCATTGCCATGGCATGGGGATGATTAAAGTCGATATGGATTTTATGGAAGATGAATGGGTAGAGTGTACGGTTTGCGAGGGGAAAAGATTTGATGAAAACACTCTATCAATCACTTACAAAGGAAAAACGATCTACGATGTTTTAGAAATGACTATTGCAGAAGCGTCTGTATTCTTTTCCTCTATTCCTCATATCCATCAAAAATTAGACATGTTGCATCAAGTAGGGCTTGAATATCTAAAATTAGGCCAAGCTTCGCCTACTCTATCAGGTGGTGAAGCACAGCGGATTAAGTTGGCTAAAGAGCTTTCTCGTTCCAGTAGAGGACACACTATGTACATTTTAGATGAGCCCACAACGGGGCTACATTTTTATGACATTGATAAGCTACTTCAAGTATTACAAAAACTCGTTAACAAAGGTCATAGTGTTTTAGTAATCGAGCATAACATCGACCTAATTAAAACAGCAGACTGGGTTATCGAATTAGGACCAGAAGGAGGAGAAAAAGGAGGTAAAGTCATTGCTTCTACAACCCCTGAAAAGATGGCTAAGATGCATACTCCTACTGCTTTTTTTATCAAACAAGCATTAAAGTCTCTACCTTTGCTACCACCTGCTTCTATCATAGAACCAGATCAACAAAACCAGTTAATTACCGTTATAAAAGCTTCTCAGAACAACTTGAAAGAAATAGATGTTTCTATTCCTAGAAATAAAATTACTCTCTGCACAGGTCCTTCTGGTTCAGGGAAATCTTCCTTAGCTTTTGAAACGCTCTACGCAGAAGGACAAAGGCGCTATATTGAATCTCTCTCTCCTTATGCTCGGCAGTTTGTCAAACAAATGCCCAAGCCTAAAGTAGAGTCTATTGAAAACCTCTCCGCTGCCATTGCAATTGAACAAAAAAATCATGCAGGTAACCCTAGATCTACTATCGGTACCATGACGGAAATCTATGATTTTTTACGCATTCTCTATGCTCACTTAGGTATTCCTCACTGTCCTGAGACAAAAGAACAAATCCGCACCATTAGCAAACAATATGTGTTAAAAAATCTCACTCAATTACCTCTACATACTAAAATACAGGTTCTCTCTCCCATAGAGCTAAAGCGCTCTGAGAGCTTTACCGATCTTACTAAACGTCTGCAGAAATTAGGCTACTTGCGTATTCGTTTAGATAGCACCTATTTTACCTTAGATGATCCTATTCCTTTTGATCCTAATCACAGACATCAATTATTCCTGGTCATTGATCGTCTGCAGATAGAGTCTCAAATAGAACAGCGCTTACTTGATGCGATTGAAAAAGCTTCTGATCTTTCTAAAGGATCTCTTGTCATAGCTTTGGAAGATCGGGATTTGTTTTTCAATCTCTCTTTTGCAGTCCCAAGTACCGGCAAGTCCTATCCTCCTATTACCCCACACACCTTTTCCTTCAATACAGAACAAGGAATGTGTTTAGAATGCCATGGCTTAGGATTTCAGTATGGAGCTGATCTTTGTAGATTTCCAGAAGTAATGAAACTCTCTTCCTATGAACTCATCTGCATTTTTTGGAAAGAAGAAGCCTCTAAATACTGCCTTAAAGTTTTTTATAAATTAATAAAAAAACAGAGAATCGATCCTGATCAACCCATTCAATCTCTTCTGCCAGAGCAGATTCATTTTCTTTTTAACGGAGCTAAAGAAACTATTTCTTTAGATCATTTAGAATTACAGTGGCTAGGATTTAATCCTATACTTGCCAACTTAGCAAAATTAGGAGATCCTCATACTAAACAAATCCTCTCTGCCCTACTCAATCAAAGCACCTGCTTTGCTTGCCAAGGCACAAGATTAAACCCTCTTGCTCGTCATGTGACCATTAAGCAGATATCGATTGCAGAGCTGTGTCGTTTTCCTATCGATCAAGCCATACAGTTTGTAAGTACTCTAACAGCTGATGTTGAATTCATGCAGGATGTTCTAGATCAAATTACCCAGCGTTTGAAACTTTTACAAATGATCGGCCTTGGATATCTCTCTTTGGAACGCAGCGCCCCTACTCTCTCTGGCGGAGAAACCCAACGCATTCGATTAGCTAGACAAATTGGCAGCGGTTTAACAGGCTGTCTTTATGTATTAGATGAACCAACTATTGGGCTACACCCCTACGACAATGAAAAACTCAACCGAGCTCTTCTGCATCTTTGTGAGCTAGGCAATACCCTTGTTTTAGTAGAGCATGATCCGCTTACGATTCAACTTGCTGATTACGTATTGGATTTTGGGCCAAAAGCAGGAAAAGAAGGCGGTAAAATTATCGCACAAGGCACTCTGCAAGAAATTAAAGATAACCCCCATTCTCTAACCGGGGCTTATTTAACAGGAAAAAAGAAAATCCCTCTTCCCTCTCGTCGAAAACCTTCTTGCTTTATCAAGATAAAAAATGCGCACCTACACAATCTAAAAAAGATCACCACACAAATTCCTCTACACGTTTGGACCTGTCTTTCAGGAGTATCGGGATCTGGTAAATCCACTCTATTAACAGAGTTGATCTATCCTGCTGCTTTAGAAGCTATCCGTACAAAAAAATCGGAGTTTACTTACTCAAACACACACTTTAGCAATCTAGCTGTCGATAAGGTCCTTATGCTCGATCAGAATCCCATTGGCCAAACTAATCGCTCTGATATTACTACCTATGTGGATTTACTCACCTCTCTTCGCTTGTTTTTCTCTGCACTTCCAGAAGCTAAAAGACGAGGTCTTGTTCCTAAAAATTTTAGCTTTAATCATCCCAAAGGAATGTGTACAACCTGCCAAGGGCACGGAACCAGACGTATTTCCCTACAATTTTTACCCGATGTATCCATCGTTTGTGAATCATGTAAAGGTTTCCGCCTAAATGCCCTTAGCCTTACTGTAACCTATAAAGGCCAACACTTAGGACATATTCTACACATGACAGTAGAACAAGCTCTCTCTTTCCTTCCCCCCATCCCTAAAGTTATACGCATTTTACAAACCCTACAAACAGTAGGTCTTGGTTACCTAGCTCTTGGTCAAGAAATAGCCACCCTCTCTGGTGGAGAGGCTCAACGCTTGCGTCTTAGCAGAGAGCTGTCCAAATCCACACGAGCTCATACTCTCTATTTATTAGATGAACCCTCCGTTGGTCTACACGCAGATGACATCGCTAAACTTGTTCCCATCTTCCAAAAACTAGTCGATAAAGGCCACACGGTAATTATGATCGAGCACAATCTCGATTTACTCTCTTCTGCAGATTACTTAATTGATCTAGGTCCGGGTAGTGGTTTAAATGGAGGAGAGATTATGGCAAAGGGCACTCCCGAAGAAGTAGCAAAAAGTCCTAAATCAAGAACCGCGCCGTATTTGAAAGAGCATTTAGCCTTTCTTAAAAAGTAAACCTCTAATTTCTTTTTCAATTGCACCTGGATTTTTATATCCCACTAGTTCATAAGTGAACAAAATCAATTTACTTTAATAACAAAATTAAAAATATAAATTTGTATAAACAATTAAATTAATATTAATTCATTATTATAAAATTGGAGTGATATCATGACAGTTAATACAAGCAACTCAGCAAGCGCGCCTACTACTAGTAATCGATTAGGTGATCAGAAAATTTCTCCTATCTTAGAAGAGGCTACAGCTGAGAAGACTTCAGATGTTGCTCTTAGTACTCTGCAACAATCTCTCCCAGACTTAAGCCTTGTTTTACAAAAGCAAGATCAATTTTCTACTGAATTAAAGCAACTTTCCCTGAAATTAAGTCTTATTTTACAAAAGCTCGATAGAAATAAACAGCCCATCGTTTCTCTTTGTCCACCACCACCACCGCCGCCCCCTTCTTTCTCTATAATTAACCTTTCTGCTCAAACCACAACAACTCTTACATCAGAAATGCAATTAGCTAAGCCCATGGGAAATCTTCGCCGAAGCCAATCCCTGCGCATAAAAACCAGTAAAGAACCAATTGCAACAGAACGGCAAATAGCGGAAGGTTTAAAGAATTTACGTAGCTCTAAGAATGGTAATGAAACTAATACAACCCCTTTATTAGACATAAAACCAATCCCATTAACTGAAAACTTTTCCCAATCTCAACTCAAGTGTGTAGAAAAGAAACAAGATGAAAATGAAAAACCTGAAACAGAAGAAGCCATGTCAGTTGCTGCAATAAGGAAAAAATTTAAAGATCTATCAGGCAAATTAAATTAGTACTCATTTTAATGAGTTGTTTAATTTAAACATTAATTAATTTTTAAATAAAAAATATTTTTAGAAACTAAAAAATCCTATAATAATAAAAATGCATAAACAAATAGGAAAATCATTATATGTCTATACCTGTTACATCAAATAATATGCCTAACCTCCTAGATAACTTACATAAAATAACTGAAGATTTACAGCAGTGTAATCTACATCAAGAACCACAGCTTAAACTACATTATGCTAATACCTCTTATCTTTCCAAAAGCGAAGCAATTCAACAACTAGAGGACAACTCCCCTCCTAAACCACGTCATGCTAAAATTACTTACTATGAAGGAATAGTTAGTAGAAATATAGAAATCTTCCAGAAATACATAGATCAGAGACATCAAAATCTCTTCTTATAAAAAAAATTACGAGAAGCTCTATCTAATAATGATCTAAATTGTTATTTAAAATGATTAATACAAGTAGTGATTATAATTTATCGCTACTTGTTTAGAATTAATTAAAGTTTGAAATAAAAACGACTTTCTTTTTAGAGTGAAGAAAAAGGAAAAAATCATGCATCATGCTCTTGTTTCTAGAAGACGCGCTAAGGTATTCTCTGTAGCTTTATTTTTGATTGGGCTGGCTATCATCAGTTACTTACATACTTGGTGGCCTGCTATTATGTTAGTGATTGGACTACCCTTGGCTTTTAGACAATATTTACTGGGACGCTTCTATGACATGGTGATTACCCTCTTTGTTTTTGTGGGAGTCTTTATCACCGTACAATTTGATATATGGGAAGTTTTACTACCTGTCTTATTTGCTACAGGTGGGATCTACTTGTTGTTTCGCGAGTTCATGGAAGGCAAAGAAGAAACCCTTGCTGAAGAGGAAGAAGACCTCAATCATGAGCTGGAAGAAGATGATGAGGAAAAGTAATCTAACCCCATTGCTTGACGCGCTTCTATAAGGGTTTGATGCGCAACTTGATTAGCCCTATCTGTACCTCTTTTGAGCATATTCATCACTTCATGAGGATCTTGTGCGTAATGCTCTCGTCTTTTGCGGATGGGTTCTAGAAAAGCTTGTAGGACTTCGTTTAAGCGTTTTTTAACCACTGCATCCCCTAAACCTCCTTTACGATATTTTTGTTTAAGATCTTCTAAAAAAGGGAGATCTACATCAAAGCAATCAAGGTAGGTAAAAACAGGACTTGCTTCTACATTGCCTGGATCCTCTACTCGGAGATGGTTGGGATCGCTATACATGCCCTTTACTTTTTTTGCAATGAGCTCGGGAGCATCGGATAAGAAGATGGCGTTGTTCAGCGATTTACTCATTTTTTCTTTACCATCAAGGCCCGGTAGGCGAGATATTTTCGTAGTAAGCGCTTTGCAGCTAATGAGTACATTTGTATTGTAGGCGTGGTTAAAATGGCGTACAATCTCATTGGTTTGCTCAATCATCGGAAGCTGATCTTCTCCAACCGGGACTAGATTTGCTTTAAAAGCTGTGATATCCGCTGCTTGGCTAACCGGATATACCATAAATCCAGCAGGGATACTTTTTTCATAGCCTTTTTGTAAAATTTCTCTTTTGACGGTGGGGTTGTGTTTCAGACGATTCCAAGTAACAAGATTTAAAAAATAAGAGGTAAGCTCAAATAAAGAAGGTATTAATGACTGAATAAAGATAGTGGTTTTCTCAGGATCTATGCCTATAGCAAGATAATCTAGAGCCACTTGTAAAATATTTTCTCGTACTTTTTTAGGATCTTTTGCATGATCGGTTAATGCTTGTGCATCTGCAATCATCACAAACTGCTTACAAGTTTCTTGCAGATCTAGTCGGCTTTTTAGAGACCCTACATAATGACCGATGTGCAAAGGTCCTGTTGGTCGATCCCCTGTTAGTACAATTTGTTTACTCAAAAGCTTAACTCCTGTCATTTTTTTCTTGCAAAAATCTACCTAAAACTCTACCAAAGACAACACTTGAAGATGATAAAGATAAAAATATTGAAAAATCATGTTAGCATTTAGCGGATTTAAGTTGAACTCATGAACTTAAGATTTGATCATTCTAGTTCCTACCAGATCCTACGAAGTTTGGGTAAAGGAGGTATGGGAGAGGTTTTTTTAGCTCAAGAAGGGGTGTCTGGTCGGCTGGTTGCTCTGAAGAGAATGCGAGCAGAGTTAAAAGACAGCGCAGTTTTAAGAGAGCGTTTTTTAAGAGAAGCTCGGATAACAGCTACCTTGACCCACCCTTCAATTATTCCCGTATTTAATATCTATGCTGATCAGGCAATCCCTTATTTTACGATGCCTTACGTGGAAGGAGAAACACTTAAAAAAATCTTAAAAACTGCTTTTGAAGAGGAGAAAATATCTGAGCCCAAACACCCTATTGGAAGCTCAATTATGGCCCTTACTCGTATTTTTCTTTCTGTATGTGAAGCCATTGCTTATACGCATTCTAAAGGAATTCTACATAGAGATCTAAAACCCGATAATATTATCATTGGAAAATATGGAGAAGTGCTCATTTTAGATTGGGGTCTAGCTGATTTCATAGGCCAAGAAGAAGCCTCCTTTTCTGAGCTGATGGGAAATTATCAGAACCTTACAAGGCCAGGAAAAGTACCCGGGACACTTAACTACCTTGCACCAGAGCGTGCAAAAGGAGAACAGTCCACTCCTTTAAGCGATATTTATTCTCTAGGCGTAATTTTATATCAAATACTCACCCTTCGCTTGCCCTTTTATCGAACTTCTTTACGTAGTTTTCGTAAAACCATGCATTTAGAAAAATGGATTAACCCCACAGAGATCGCTCCCTATAGAGATATTTCTGTGCATCTAGTTGATATTGCAAAACGCTGTCTACAACCAACTGCATCTGATCGGTTTGAAAGCGTTGATGATATGATTATTGAGCTTAAAAAATTTATAGAAGGTAAACCTGAATGGATTTTAACAACTGAGCTAGATATTAATCGTAAGCAAGATTGGGTATTTCAAGAAAATATTTTACTCACTAAACATCTAGCTATTACAAGATCACCAGAGATTATGGAATGGCTCCAAGTAATGATTTCGAATGATTCTTTTACAGGAAACATTCGGATTGAAACAGAGGTTTATATCCAATCTCACTCAGAAGGAATGGGGTTATTATTTGTTTCTTCTGAGATAAATAAACAAGGAACTTTTCGAGAAGGGTATTGTATATGGCTTAGTAAATATCCTATGAGCTGTAGGCTCTTCTATGGTAGCGCTGAAGTTATGACTGTAAATGATTTAGATATTCCAGAAAATACCGCATTGAGCATACAGATCGATAAAATGGATAATCATTTATATGTCTACTTAAACCACATGCTGATCTGCCATTATATAAGCTTGATTCCTTTGCCTGCAGCGCAGCTTGCTTTAGTATCGTGCGATGATTGTTTTACCATTTCTAACATTCGGGTCAGCTTAGGAAGTCAAAATGCCATGATTAATTGCCTTGCAATTCCCGATGCTTTTTTAGCTAATAAAAATTACAGCAAAGCACTGTTGGAGTATCGAAGAATAGGCAATTCTTTTTCTGGGCGTATGGAAGGAAGAGAGGCTTTATTTCGCGCAGGAATTACTCTAATCAAATACGCTGCTGTACAAAAAAAATCCAGCGAAAGAGAGAGATTGTATTTATTTGCTTTAGATGAGTTTAGTAAATTACGCCACACCCCAGGAGCTCCTTTAGAATACTTAGGCAAATCACTTGTTTATGAGGAAACCCAAGAGATTGAGGAAGAAATTAAATGTTTAGAAATTTGCATCCGTAAATACTCAAAGCATCCTTTATTTAAAATGATTGTTGAACAAATCATGATGCGCCTACATCAAACCTCTTCCTGTAAGCGTATATCTGCTTACCATTTTGCTCTTTTAGCGCTGCGCCATCTTCCTGAATTATTTATCATCCCAGAAAATAAGCGCTTGATTACCTTACTTAATCAGTATCTTGAACCTATTCCCTTTTTTATTCATTTAGACAATCAAGATGAAATGACAAGATATTTAGATCTTAGCTGTCAGTTAGCATTTTGGTTAGCAAAGCCGATTACTCTAATTGAAATTTTAGAAAATACACCGCCTCTACTTGTTACAACTAATGCGTTCTTTGGCTTGTTAGCAATGGGGTTTGATCAGTGGGTAGGAGAAAATTTACATCTCTGCTCTGATCCGGTAGAAGCAGAGAAAATCCAAATTGCTTGTTTAGGACACAAAAAAGGATTTCCCTTAGCTATTCAAACCTATCTCACTCAATTCCCTCGAGCTAAAAATACCTCAAGAGCACTTTACTACTTACTTGATCAAACGATATTAAAAAATAAAATAGATCCTCTGCACTCAGAAGAGCTCTTTGAGTTATTTTTGCAGAACCAACAAGTAGCTCCTCTTGGATTAGAACTGCTATTGCTCCAAAATCAATGGAACGCAGCGGAAAAACTCATTGCTTACTATGATTTAGAAGATTTACAAGATGATTCTTCTATTTTTTACCCACTGATAGGTTGTTGGTTATGCTATAAACAATCAGAAGCTAAAGCCACTTCTTATCTTAAAAGAGCAATAGATGCTCCGATTCCAACTAGTCAATTATTACTTAGTTATTTTCTACAGGGAAAAATAACTCATAAAGCTTGGAATCAATTGGCTTTAACTTGGGAAAAAATTTCTTTATTCCGTCAATTGCGTTTATTTTTTCATTGTGCTGGAAATCAGAAAAAAGCCAAACTCTATTCTAACCGCATTCATAAAGAAATACGCTCTATTCATGTCAAATACCACTATCCCTAGAGTAGAAAAAAGTCAGTTTGCTTATCATGGCTTTTTTGATGTACATGTTGACTACTTAAGATGGCCAACAGGTTTTCAAAATACTTATACACGCCTTGACCTTTGCTCATCTGCAGCAGTTGTTTTGGCTCAGACCGCAGACGGACGCTTGATCATCAATTTAGAATATAGACACCCCACTGGGAAATGGTTGCTTAGTTGTCCAGGAGGAAGAATCGACCAAAATGAAACCCCATTAGAAGCTGCTAAAAGAGAGCTGCTCGAAGAAACAGGTTATGGAGGAGGAACTTGGCAATCACTTCCTTCTATTTATCCCCTTCCAGCTATAACAGATCAGCAGATATTTTATTTTTTAGCCCAAGATGTAACCCCTTTATCTGTTGCTAAAGCAGAGGAATCGGAGCTCATTAAAACTCTATTAAAAACAAAACAAGAGCTATACCAAGAAATTCAAAATAAAACCCCGGTAGATGGCATCTTATGCACCGCGTTATTTTTATGGCAGCTTTTATAGTTTATGGAGCGGATTAGTTACAAAAAAAGCCCTCTAATCATATAATAAATAGAAATAGTCTTAAAAGAAGATCAAAATGGTAATTTTCAAATATTTAGATCCAAAAAACGATATAGCCTTTAAGAAAATATTCGGTACAGAAAAAAACAAAGACATTCTGCTTCATTTCTTAAATGATATCCTCGGCTTTTCTGGAGATCAAAGCATTGTAGATATCGAGTTCTTATCTCCCATTCTCGCTCCTAAAATTGCTGTCAAAAAACAGAGCATTGTTGATGTTTTATGCAAAGACAAGCTGGGAGTAAAATACATCATTGAAATGCAAGTGACAAAAACCAGAGGCTTTGAAAAGCGCGCTCAATATTACGCATCTCAAGTGTACGGCAATCAAGTGAATATTGGAGATAAGTATCATGAGCTTAAGGAAATCATCTTCATAGCTATTGCTGATTGCATTATTTTTCCTAACAAAGCTCATTATAAATCAGACCACGTCATACTCGATAAAGCAACACATGAGCATGATTTAAAAGACTTCTACTTTACCTTTATCGAACTGCCTAAATTTACCAAAAGCAAAGAAGAACTATCCTCCATAGAAGAAAAGTGGTGTTACTTTTTCAAACACGCTCACGAAACCACTGAAGAAGAATTACAGGAAATGATTGGCAACGATGCCATTATCCAAAAAGCCTATACCGCGCTCGACCAGCATTATTGGACAGAGAATGAGCTTGCTACTTATGAAGAGTTAAAGCGTATTCATATGGATAATAAGGCTGCTAGGGCACAGGAAATTTATGAAGCTGAAGTCAATGTTAAAAATGCTAAAGCTGAAGGTAAGATTGAAGGCGAAGCTATAGGCATTGAAAAAGGTAAAATTGAAGTAGCAAAGCAGTTATTACAGAATGGAGTTGGAATTGATGTGATTGCTCGATCTACTGGTTTATCTAAAGAGCAAATAGAAGGTTTGCAAAAACATACCTTAGAAGAGCCCTCAGTAGTCAATTTCTAATCAGGTTTTAAATCAAGAAATAGATTGAGGATAAAGTATGGTAATTTTCAAATATTTAGATCCAAAAAACGATATAGCCTTTAAGAAAATATTCGGTACAGAAAAAAACAAAGACATTCTGCTTCATTTCTTAAATGATATCCTTGGATTTTCTGGAGATCAAAGCATTGTAGATATCGAGTTCTTATCTCCCATTCTCGCTCCTAAAATTGCTGTCAAAAAACAGAGCATTGTTGATGTTTTATGCAAAGACAAGCTGGGAGTAAAATACATCATTGAAATGCAAGTAACAAAAACCAGAGGCTTTGAAAAGCGCGCTCAATATTACGCATCTCAAGTGTATGGCAATCAAGTGAATATTGGAGATAAGTATCATGAGCTTAAGGAAATCATCTTCATAGCTATTGCTGATTGCATTATTTTTCCTAACAAAGCTCATTATAAATCAGATCATGTCATACTCGATAAAGCAACACATGAGCATGATTTAAAAGACTTCTACTTTACCTTTATCGAACTGCCTAAATTTACCAAAAGCAAAGAGGAACTATCCTCCATAGAAGAAAAGTGGTGTTACTTTTTCAAACACGCTCACGAAACCACTGAAGAAGAATTACAGGAGATTATAGGCAACGATGCCATTATCCAAAAAGCTTATACCGCGCTCGACCAGCATTATTGGACAGAGAATGAGCTTGCTACTTATGAAGAGTTAAAGCGTATTTACATGGATAATAAGGCTGCTAGGGCACAGGAAATTTATGAAGCTGAAGTCAATGTTAAAAATGCTAAAGCTGAGGGTAAAGCTGAAGGTAAGATTGAAGGCGAAGCTATAGGCATTGAAAAAGGTAAAATTGAAGTAGCAAAGCAGTTATTACAGAATGGAGTTGGAATGGATGTGATTGCTCGATCTACTGGTTTATCTAAAGAACAAATAGAGAGCTTGAAAGACAAGAAATTATTTGTAGCTTAAAAAACCATTTGTCTTAATAGGGAATGCATTGAAATTTTCTCTCCTTGCATGCTAATCTGGTTTGTTTATGTAAAACCTCTATATCTATGACATTATCTAAAAGTTACGAACCTCAAGAGATCGAAAAGAAGTGGTATCTCTTTTGGGAAGAAAAACAATTTTTTAAAGCAGATCCAACCTCTTTAAAACCCGCTTTTTGTATTTGTATGCCCCCACCTAATGTAACCGGTGTGCTGCATATGGGCCATGCTCTTGTGAACACTCTACAGGATGTTTTGATTCGCTGGAAGAGAATGTCGGGTTATGAAACATTATGGGTTCCAGGAACCGATCATGCAGGAATTGCCACGCAAACCGTCGTAGAGCGTCATCTACTAGCAACAGAAGGGAAGAGGCGTAAAGATTTTACAAGAGAAGAATTTTTTCAAGAGATCTGGAAATGGAAAGAAAAAAGTGAAAGTCAAATTTTAAATCAATTAAAGAAGCTAGGTTGCTCCTGTGATTGGTCTCGCCTTTGTTTTACTATGGATAAAGAGCGTAATTTAGCTGTTTGCACCTTGTTTAAAAAAATGTTTGATGATGGTTTGATTTACCGT
The DNA here is from genome assembly GCF_901000775.1 of Candidatus Rhabdochlamydia sp. T3358. Taxonomy (GTDB): domain Bacteria; phylum Chlamydiota; class Chlamydiia; order Chlamydiales; family Rhabdochlamydiaceae; genus Rhabdochlamydia. Next base: position 7,247 of record NZ_CAAJGQ010000004.1, on the reverse strand, counting down.
GGAGATTATCTGGTTAATTGGGATCCTATTTCACAAACAGCTTTAGCTGATGATGAAGTAGAATATGAAGAAAAAAGCTCTTTTCTCTGGTATATTAACTACTGCTTTGAAGAGGCCCCTGAACAATTTATAACAGTTGCAACAACCCGTCCTGAAACAATGCTTGGCGATACAGCTCTTGCAGTATCGATTCGCGATGAGCGTTATAAACACCTAATTGGTAAAAGAGTTATTGTTCCTTTTGTAAAAAGAAGCATTCCCATTATAGCAGATCATCTTGTCGATCCCTCTTTTGGAACAGGTGTTGTTAAAGTAACTCCTGCACACGATTTGAATGATTATCAGATGGGACAAACACATGAGCTTGATAGTATCAATATTATGACCCCTGATGGTCGGATTAACGAACAGGGTAAAGAATTCTCAGGCTTAACCATGCAAGAGGCGCGTGTAGCTATTGTAGATGCCCTACAAAAAAGAAATCTTATCAGTAGGATTGAACCTCATAATCACCGCATAGGAATTTCTTATCGCTCAAAGGCCATTATTGAGCCCTATCTTTCCAAACAGTGGTTTGTCCGCGTTAGCCAGTTTAAAGATCGCTTGCGCCAAGTAGTAGAAGATAAAAAAGTACACTTGATTCCACCTCATTGGGAAAATACTTATTTTCATTGGATTGATCATTTAAGAGATTGGTGTATCTCTCGTCAACTCTGGTGGGGTCATCAGATCCCCATTTGGTACAATAAAAACAATCCTGATCAGATTCTTGTGTTCGATGGGTTTAACCTACCACTCGAAGTGCAAAAAGATCCTGATCAGTGGTATCAAGATGAAGATGTACTCGACACCTGGTTTTCTTCAGCAATTTGGCCCTTTAGCACGCTTGGTTGGCCTCATCAGACACAAGAATTAAAGAAGTTCTATCCTAACTCCACTCTCATTACAGGCCATGATATTTTATTTTTCTGGGTAGCACGAATGATCCTAATGGGAGAATACGTTTTAAATCAGCCTCCTTTTCCTGAGGTTTTTTTGCATGGTCTTATCTATGGGAAATCTTATTGGCGCCATCAAGAAAACAGCTCTATTGCTTATTTAACGCATGCAGAAAGACTCCCCTATGAACTAGGACAAACACCTCCTTCAGAGATTCATTCCAAATGGGAAAAGATGTCTAAATCCAAAGGAAACATCATCGATCCTTTAGAAGTTATCGATTTCTACGGAACAGATGCCATGCGTATGAGTCTTTGTGCAAGCGCTACACAAGCGCGTCAAATTGATTTAGATCGCCGTAGATTTGAAGAATTTAAAAACTTTGTGAATAAAATTTGGAACGGCGCTCGTTTTGTTTTTATGAATATCGAGGATTTAAGCGCAGATCATTTTGCTACAGGACTTGATCTGTCTATCCTTGCTCTAGAAGATCATTGGATTTTTTCTTTGCTAAACCGCACAATTCAAAGTGTAAATGGCTATTTAAAAGAATATGCTTTTGATAAAGCGCTTTCTACAGCTTATGATTTTTTCTGGAACCAATTCTGTGCTTATTATGTAGAATTAGCTAAACCTACCCTAGCAAACCCTGCAAGCCCCAGTAGGGAAAATAAACAAAAAATTCTCTCTTTGGTTTTATTTAGCTCGATTCGTCTACTGCACCCTATAGCCCCTTTTGTAACAGAAGAGCTCTTTGATAAAATCAAGCAAAAATTGGATTCTCAAATAGAAAATAAAACAGATCCTTATACTCAAGAGGCGCTAATATCGCTTAAGAGACCTGCTTGTATCGTATCAAATTACCCACAAGCTGTTCTAGAAGATATCCGATTTGACGTGGAAGAAACATTTACCTTCTTAGATCAAGTAACGCATGCTATCCGCACCATTCGAGCAGAAATGCAAATGCCTCCAAATATGGCTATTGATCTATTTATTCAAGCGCCGTCTCATGATGAACAAAGAATGGCTCTAGAAAAAAACTGTGATTTCTTAAAAGCACTTACCCGCATCCAATCGATTACCTTTACAGAAGATGTTCAAATCCTCCCCTTTAGCGCCCAAACGCTTGTTGGCTCCCTAAAGCTGCAGATCCCCTTACCACAAGAATTGAAAATTCGAGAGAAAATCCGTTTAGTTAAAGAAAAGGAAAAGCTCATCCAACAACAAAATAAACTTCGCACTCAACTTGCTAATACACATTTTCTAGAAAAGGCACCCTCTTCTCTTGTAAGTACATTAAAAGACAACCTTTTCCAAGCAGAAAAAAAACTTGAAGAAACTATAGAAAAATTAGATCAGCTAGAGGATTAAATCATATTTAATGATCTTAAAATCTCCAATCTAGCGCTACATCTACTTCATTCACTTTTGAGCCATTCCCAAATCTACCCTCATAGCCTAAAGACATACTAAAACCACCTTGAGAAGAAAAAAGAAGTTGTCCACTGACAAGAACCTGATCTACTACTTCACTAAAACTGGTCACTGAAAAATTTGGCTCACAAAACGTGTCTTTTCGAAAACTAGCGGTGTAATGTCTGCCTGTTAAAGGGGTTGTTCTCAGCCAACCTACGTTGACACTAGGAGCTAAGCACATATTACAGAAAGCCCATTCTTTAACGAATTTCAGATTAATTAACGAGCGTAAAAAAGAAGCATATTTTCTTTTTACGCTTAAGTCTATCGAACCAGCTCCACTCTCGTGAAAGCTTTCTTGAAAGATATTCAACTGATCAATTAAGAACTCTGGTTGTACAAAGAAGTTATAGAAGGGCTCTAACTTAAAGCCTGCTAATATAACTTCAGAAAGGTCCCAAGTGCTGGGATGGCTATGTGCCTTGCGATCAATACCTGGAAATACGACTCTTCGATCTACATCATAAAAATTACCTGTTCCTAGAACAAGGAAGTCAAAATAAAAACTTCCACAATTATATTTTATGTAGGGACCTAAATAGCCTGAATTGGCTTTAGCTTTTCCCGCTTGGTTTTTCCAATGTAAATGAGAGTAGGAATAACCCAGGCCAAATCCGAGTGTCCAATCATTGCTAAACAGATGATCTATTCCAGCTGCTACTCCATAGGTGTGGTTGGTAAATCCAATGGCTTCTTGACCTAGCTGCAGACGATTTTTCTGCGAATAGACAAGCCCTAGTGGGTTGATCCAAAGGTTGGTGGATTCGCAGAAATTATAGCAACAAGTTGCCTGATTTGTTTCTAAAAAGGTGTTTGCCACACTAAAGTTGTTTTCCAATTCGTTTAAGGCAAGCGCTCCAAATTGAGAGGGGGTTAATCTATTTAAAGCTTGTGCATACTGATCTGCAGGAAGAATAAGTAGGGCTTCTGCAACTGCATCAAGATCAAGGTTAGCAAAGTCAAAAGAAGAACAGAATAGGTAATCCACTATAGATCCTGCATTACCATTTGGTCTAGCGGGTAAAATCAAAGAAGAAGCAAGAATAAAGATTTGCGCTTGCGTAGGAAAATAGTTGATGGTGTAATTTAGTGGTTGATCGCTAAAAGTGCTGAGAAACTGTCCTGTAACAGATCCTGCATTAAGAAAGGTATAGGTTGTTCCTTCTAGATAGACACCAGGCCCAGGGCTAACATGTAAAGCGCCATTTAATGAGGCTGTTCCTGTAACATCAAGCAGATCGCTTGCTCCTGCTTCATTGATTTCTATTAAAAGCTCTCCTCCAACAAACCCGGTATAATTTCCATTTATGGTTAACGTGCCAATGGAGTTACCAGGTCGCACACTACCAACATCATTGAACACATCGCCAACTATAGTGCCCGTACCACCAAGTATGCTATTGCCAACTAAAGTAACTGTACCTCCTAGTATACCATTAACTATAACAGCTCCTTCAAGGATATTAACAGTGCCTGCAGAAAAGCCTGAAGAATCATTGGTAAAAATCACTGTCCCAGTTCCTTGCTTAGTCAAACCCCCGGATCCTGAAATAACTCCAGCGTATGTTCCTGTGGTTGCTTGGTCGAATACTACAGAGGCATTATTTGAGATGTTTCCTTGTAAACTCGTGGTATTTCCTTGTAAAGTCCCTCCGCTAACCACAGTTCCTAATATTCCAGAATAGGTATTAGCTCCTGTTAAAATAAGTGTTCCGCTATTGTTTTTAATGAGACCTCCATTTCCTGACACAACTCCAGAATAAGTTCCTGTTGTTGCCTGATCAAATATGACTATAGCATTATTTAGGATGTTTCCTTGTAAACTCGTCGTATTTCCTTGTAATACACCTCCACTAACGGTTGTTCCCCCAGAATAGGTATTAGCTCCTGTTAGAATAAGCGATCCATTATTATTTTGCTTGGTTAGGCTCCCTGTTCCTGACATAACTCCAGCATATGTTCCTGTAGTTGCTTGATCGAATACTACAGAGGCATTATTTAGAATATTTCCTTGTAAACTGGTAGTATCCCCTTGCAGAACTCCCCCACTAACAGTAGTGCCTCCAGTATACGTATTAGTGCCTGTTACAATTAGTGTTCCGCTATTTTGTTTAGTAATACTTCCTGATCCTGAAATATTTCCAGCATAGGCTCCTGTAGTTGCTTGGTCGAATACTACAGAGGCATTATTTAGGATATTTCCTTGTAAACTCGTGGTATTTCCTTGTAATACACCTCCGCCAACCGTTGTTCCTCCTAGATACGTATTAGGTCCTGTTAAAGTTAGCGTTCCTGACCCCTGCTTTGTGAAAGACCCTGATCCACTAATAAATCCTGGATAGGTTGTAGAGATTGTGGTATTTACAATCAGCTCTTTTGCCCCTAAAATGATTTGTCCATTACCTGATCCACTTAAAGAGCTAATCGTCTGAGAAGCAGGTGTAATAGCGCTGATATTAAGTATTGATCCAGTATTAATTATAAGTGCTTGATTAGGTAAACTACCTGTTCCAGAAAGATTTATTGTTACCCCTCCGCTAGCTATAGTCCCTCCAGTATAGGTATTTATTCCATTTAAGATTAATGTCCCATTGCTTGAATTTTGAAGCGCTCCATTTCCATCTAGCACTCCTGATAGAGTTAAAGTAGAAGAAGAAGAAGCTTGAATAGAAACATTGAAGTCTTGCGCTCCGAATATGCGATAGGGCCCAGCAGTTCCATCAATTACTAGAGAATCTGTTACTGATGTAATAAATGTGGCATTCTCTCCAATTAAAGGTAAGTCACTAAGAAGGGTAATGGTGCCAAGCCCTGCAAAAAAAGTAATTGTATTTGTCGGGTCTAATGCAGCATTAATCTCATTAATTGCTGCTCTAAGACTATCCGTTCCACTATCTGCATTATTCGTAACATCAACATTGATTCCCCATAAAGGGGTCAAGCTTAGAGCACTAAAAATTAAAAATCTGATTACTCTCATTTTTATATATCCTCAAAACATAGATTACTTTTTTTAAAATAAAAAAAATAATCTATTAACGCTAGTTCAATTTAGGGATTTATCTTATAAGATATGTTTTGATCCTAAATTAAAATCTCCAATTCATTGATACATCTACTTCATTCACCTTAGAACCATTTCCAAACTTACCCTCATAACCTAAAGACATACTAAAACCAGCTTGAGAAGAGAGAAGAATTTGTGCGCCTATAAGAGCCTGGTCTATTACTTGGTTAAAGCTAGTCACGGAAAAATTAGGAGAGCAAAAAGTTTCCTCACGAAAACTAGCAGTGTAATGTCTACCTGTTAAAGGTGTTGTTCTCAGCCAACCTACATTGACACTAGGAGCTAAGCACATATTACAAAAAGCCCACTCTTTAACAAATTTCAGATTGATTAAGGAGCGTAAAAAAGAAACATATTTTCTTTTTACGCTTAAGTCTATGGAAGCAGCTCCACTCTCGTGAAAGCTTTCTTGAAAAATATTCAACTGATCAATTAAGAGCTCTGGTTGTACAAAGAAGCGATAGAAGGGCTCTAGTCTAAAGCCTGCTAATACAACCTCAGAAAGATCCCAAGTGGTGGGATGGCTATGTGCCTTGCGTTCAATGCCTGGAAATACAATTTTTCGATCTACATCATAAAAATTACCTGTTCCTAGAACAAGAAAGTCAAAATAAAAACTTCCACAATCATATTTTATGTAGGGACCTAAATAGCCTGAATCTGCTCTAGCTTTTCCAGCTTGGTTTTTCCAATGTAAGTGAGAGTAGGAATAACCCAGGCCAAATCCGAGTGTCCAATCATTGCTAAACAGATGATCTATCCCAGCTGCTACTCCATAGGTGTGGTTGGTAAATCCAATGGCTTCTTGACCTAGCTGCAGACGATTTTTCTGCGAATAGACAAGCCCTAGTGGGCTGATCCAAAGGTTGGTAGCTTCTGAGAAATTATAGCAACAAGTTACCTGATTTGTTTCTAAAAATGTGTTTGCTATACTAAAGTTGTTTTCTAATTCATTTAAGGCAAGTGCTCCAAATTGAGAGGGGGTTAATCTATTTAAAGCCTGTACATACTGGCTTGTTGAAAGATCTAATAAAGCTCCTGTAACTACAACAAGATCAGTATTAGTAAAATCAAAAGAAGAACAGAATAGATAATCTGCTACAGCTCCTGCGTTGCCATTTGGCCTAGCAGGTAAAATAAAAAAAGAAGAAAGAATCAAGATTTGCGCTTGCGTAGGAAAATAATTGATAGTGTAATTAAGAGCTCTAGTACTAAAGGTGCTACTAAATTGTCCTGCAACAGAACCTGCGTTAAGAAAGGTATAGCTTGTTCCTTCTAAATACACCCCAGGATCTGGACTTACTTGCAGGACTCCATTTAATGTGGCAGCCCCTGAAACTTGAAGTAAGCTACTAGCTCTAAGATCATCGATTTCTATGTTTAACACACCAAAAGGCCCCTGAGTATAATTTCCATTTACGGTTAGAGTTCCGATCGAGCTACCAGGCTTAACTGTACCATTATTCATTACACTATCTACAACTCCTGTCCCAGCTAGCATTGCATTAACAGATACCTCTAATTCTCCTCCTAACTTTCCTTTCATCATAAGAGTGCCTTCATCAATAGTAACTGTACCTGAAAAACAGGAACAATCATTTAGAAACGTTAGCAACCTCAGTTTTGGGTTTTCTAGCTGGTAACTAGCCCTAAACTTTCCTTATCAGACATTCTAATACGAGGTTTTTTAGGTTGCCTCATATAAGCTGCAATTCCACAAAGAGTATTAACCAAAAAGTTACTCACTGATCTATGCCTTGTG